>JBFGYD010000082.1:0-7865 GCA_041587615.1 Lysobacterales bacterium | reverse complement strand
GGCACGGTCGAGGCACCGCCGAGCGTCGGATTCGGGTACGCCGCCCAGGACGCAGCGCTGGACCCGGAAATGAGCGGGGCCGAGACTCTCGCGCTGTTCGCCGCCCTGCATCGCATCCCGCGTAGCCGACGCGCCGCCATAATCGTCGAAATCGCGACCCGGTTCGGGCTCACGGAGCACCTGCCGCGCCTCGTCGCCGGGTACTCCGGCGGCCTGCGACGGCGCTTGCACCTGGCGCTGGTCTGGCTGTCCGCGCCGGACCTGCTGCTGCTGGACGAGCCGACCGCGGGCCTCGATCCCGCCGGTCGTGCCCTGATCTGGGAGTTGATCGCCGAGCGGGCCGCCCGCGGCGGCACGGTGGTGGTGGCGACCCACGATCTGACGCAAGTACAACGGCACTGCTCGCGGGTGGTTATCCTCGAGCGCGGTCGGGCGCTGGCCGATGGTCCGCCGGCGGAGATCGCGCATCGTCACGCGGGGCCGCGGATGCTGCTGCAGCTGACCGCGGCCCCCACCGACCAGCACGCGATCGAGGACGCCGTAGCGGCGCTGGCCGGGGTTAGTGCGGTGCGCTGCCGGGGCGACCAGGTGGCGGTCGATACCGAGCCCGGATCGCAGCCGCACGACCACGTCGTTGCGGCCCTGGCCGGGACCGGGCACGAGGTCAGCGTCATCAGCTTCCTGCGTGATGACTTGGAAGGCGCGTACTTTCGGCTCGCCGGCCGCCCCCTTGCCGACGCCCGGAGTGGGCCTTGATCGGCGATATCTTTTGGGCGGTGTGTTTGCGGACCTGGCGGAAGACGCTGCGCCGGCCGGTGATCTTGAGTTTCTCGCTGGTCCAGCCGCTGCTGTGGATGCTGCTGTTCGGGTTCCTGTTCCAGCGCTTTCCGCTCGAACTGGGTGCGCCGGTCAGCTATGCCAGCTTCGTGTTGCCCGGGATCTGCGCGATGACCGTGCTGTTCGGTGCCTCTCAGGCCGGGATCGGCCTGATCCGGGACCTGCAGACCAAGTTCCTGCAACGGATGCGGGCCACCCGCGCGACCGGCCGCGAGATTCTCGGCGGCAAGATCCTGGCCGATGCGCTGCGCTTGCTGGTCCAAGCCCTGCTGGTGCTGCTGCTGGGACTCCTGATCGGCGCGCGGCTCGACCCGTCAGCCGGCGCCTGCCTGCTGGCGCTGCTCGCGCTGGGACTGTTCGCGATCGCGATGGCCTCGCTGTCGAGCCTGATCGCGCTCAAGGCCAGGACCGCGGAGGCGATGGCCGTATTCGTACATCTGGTCAACATGCCGCTGTTATTCACCAGCACCGCGCTGGTGCCGGCCCGACAGATGCCGGACTGGCTGCAGGCGATCGCCGCCGGCAATCCGCTGACCCTGACCGTCGACGCGCTGCGCGGCGCCCTGCTGTTTCAGCAATCCCCGCCGGGCGTGACCCTGCTACCGCTCGCCGCGCTGGCCGCCACCCTGTTCTGGTTCGCTTGTATCGCTTACCGGACGGTAAGCGATACTAGTTAAGGAAGTTCATTTTCATGCGAGTCGTGGGGACGCCCCGGCCGGGTGGGGCTGCTTTGAGTCGCTGTTAACCCGGACTGCTGGCTCAGGTAGAGGAGTTCATCGGCAAAGCGGAAAGCGGCACTCGGGTTCAGGTCCGGCCCGTGATGGCCGCCTTTGCTCCGCCAAAGAGACACGCGCAACGAGGGCCACCACCTGATTGCATCACCCGCCGACCCCAACAAGAAGTCCAACTACTCTTGTAGCGCACGGGCCCCTCCCGTGCGTTACAAGAGGCCCGCCGGGGTATTACCAGAGGTCTGCCTGGCTTTCTAAACGGTCGATATGACGTCGCAGGTAGCGGCGCCGCTCATCGAGTTCGTCGATCTCGCGCCGCAGCTGCCGGCGCTCGTCGTCGTCGGCCGCGTCTTCCAGGTCGTCTTCCAGCTCGTTGATCTCGTTGCGCAAGGTGTTCAGTTCCTGTTCCGCGCGGTGGATCTCGCTGCCAAGACGGTAGCCGTCGAGGAACTCCGGCTCGAGTTCGACCGGGCAGGTCTGGCGGTAATAGCTGCCTTCGCGGCCGTAGCTGTAGCCACGCCGGGCGGTGCAGAAACTCTCGAGCCCGTCGCGATGTCCGCCGGCGTAGGCGTTCGCGTCCGGGCGAATTCCATGCTCCAGGCATGCGTCCCGGTGCGAATCCAGGCGCCCGAGATCGTGTCCGCGATTGGCGTCCTCCAGGCCGATCCGATACCAGTCCGCGGTCAGGCACTCGCCCTCCGACAGAGTCGCGCAGCCGCCCGCCAGCAGCGCGGCCGCCAGGACCAGGATCTCCCATCTCCGCATCAAGCACGCCTCCTTTAATGATCGCTCGACAACGGCTTTCATGTTACCAGCATACTCGCCTCCGGCGGCCCGCGAAGGCCTTTCCGCGGCCGTTTCGCGCAACCTGGGCTGGTTCCCGCGGAAGCCGGTTTTGTACCGCCGGGCGTTTTCACGCGATAATGCCGACCCGCTACCGCGCTCGAGTCGTTTCAGATGAAGAAACTTCGTGTCACCGTCGTCGACCTGGTGGTCAAGGGCAAGGCCCGAAAGCTGTTCGGCAAACTGATGAACGCCAATCTGGCGACCATCATGCCGCAGGTCGTGGCCGTGTGGTGCGAGCAGCTCGGCCATGACGTGCGTTTCATCTGTTACACGGGCACCGGCGATCTGAGCCGCGAGTTGCTGGAAGAGACCGACGTGATCTTCATCAGCGCCTATACCCGCTCGGCGCAGCTCGCCTACGCTTTGAGCGGTCTGATGCGATCGCGCGGGGTCGTGACCGTACTCGGTGGTCCGCACGCGCGCTGCTACCCGGAGGATGCGGCCAAGTATTTCGACTACGTGCTCGGTTTTACCGACCGGGACCTCGTCGACCGGGTGCTGCGAGAGCGCGAGCCGAGTCGTCCGGGCAAGGTCCTGAACGCCCCCGGCCAGCCGCCGTCTCTCCCGGGCGCCAGGGAGCGCTGGAAATTCATCGAGGCGACCATCGCCAAGACCCCGTTCATGAAAGTGGTCCCGATGATCGGCAGCACCGGCTGCCCGTATCAGTGCAGCTTCTGCATCGACTCCCGGGTCGACTACCAGCCGATGCCTTACGACGTCATGCAGGAGGACCTGCGTTTCATCCGAACCAAGATGAAAGACCCGAAGGTGGTCTGGCACGACCCGCTGTTCGGGGTTCGGTTCAAGGAAACCATGGCGATGATCGAAGAAGCCGTGCCGCGCGACAGCATGAGCTTCATCGCCGAGATCAGCCTGTCGCTGCTGTCCGAGGCCAACGTCAAGCGATTGGCCGCGGTCGGCTTCAAGGGACTTCTGCCCGGCATCGAATCCTGGTACGACTTCGGCAACAAGGCCAAGACGCGCAAGAACCTGGGCGAAGAGAAGCTGGGCCAGGTCTCCGAACACATCAATATGCTGCTGAGCTACGTGCCGTTTGTGCAGGCGAACTTCGTGGCCGGACTGGACTGCGACGAGGGCCCGGAGCCGTTCGAACTGACCAAGCGCTTCATCGACCGAGCGCCGGGCGCGTGGCCGGCGATTTCGCTGCTGACCGCCTACGGCGAGGCGGCGCCGCTAAACCTGGAGCTGCAGCGAGAGGGTCGGCTGGTGCCGATCCCGTTCCATTTCATGGACAACAAGCACGTCAACGTGCGGCCCAAGAACTATGATTGGGCCGAGTTCTATACGCTGTCCGCCGACCTCAAGCGATACGCGTTCACCGGCGCTCGCGTGCGCCGCCGACTGGTGGCCAACCGCGGCTTCCACACCAAGGCCTTTAACGCGCTGCGAGTGGTCTCCAAGGGGCGGATCACGAGGGAAGAGAACATGGCCCGCATGCTGCGGACGGACCCCGGTTTCCGGCGCTTCTTCGACCAGCAGACCACCGAGGTCCCGGCTTATTTCAGCGACATTATCCGACGCGACCTGGGACCGTTGTGGGACTACCTCCCGCCCGACGGACTGATCCACGACGCCAACGCCTACTTCAAGAAGTCCCAGTTGGAGGTTCAGCTCGAGGCCGGCGCGGCCTGATCCGGCACGGTCGGGCCGAAGCGAACGCAAAAGCGAACGGCCTCCGGATACGGGATCACATCCGGCTGGTCGCCGCTTAAAATCCGCCGTTTCATGCCGATCCAGAAATCCGGATCGATCAAGGCCCGATGGTTGCGGTAGAAGAGCCGTCGCGATTCCGGGTCTGAGAAGAAAAACTCCGCGAATTGCTCCGGGAACACGTCGTCCGGACCGACCGAGTACCACGGTTGGCTCAGCAGCTCGTCGGCCGGCGACGGGGCCGGCGGAATGTGCCGGAAATTGCATTCGGTCAGGTAGCGGATCTCGTCATAGTCGTAAAACACGACGCGCAGGTGTCGGGTCACCCCGAAGTTTTTCAGCATCATGTCGCCGGGAAAGATATTGGCCCCGGCGAGATCTCGAATCGCGCGGCCAAACTCATCGATCGCGTGTCGGCGCCGGGCGTCGCTGGCGCCGGAGAGGTATTCGTTCAGCGGACTCATGCGCTTTTCGATGTACAGATGAGCAATGACTACCCGATCGCCGTCGAATTCGAGACTGGATGCGCAGCGCGCCTCGAGTTCAGTCAGCAAGGCCGGATCGATCCGATCGCGCGGCAGCGCAACGTGGGAGTACTCCAGCGTGTCGGCCAGACGCCCGGCGCGGTCGTGGGACTTGACCAGCAGGTACTTTTCCTTGACCACCGCGCGGCTCAGGTCTTTCGGCTTTTCGAACGTATCGCGGATCACCTTGAACACGAACGGAAACGACGGCAGCGTGAACACCAGCATCACCATACCCCGAATGCCCGGGGCGATAATGAAGTTGTCGGTGGAGTGCTTCAGGTGGTGCTGCAGATCCCGGTAGAACATCGTCTTGGACTGCTTGTGCAGCCCCAGCATCGAATAGATTTCCTGCAGCGGCTTGCGCGGCAGCACCGCGTGCAAAAAATTCACGTAGGCCGACGGGACCTCCATGTCGACCATAAAATACGCGCGCGAGAAGCTGAACAGAATCGCCAGCTCGCGGGGCTGGTGCAAAAAAGCGTCCAGGTACAACCGATGGTCGTCGTTGTGCAGGATCGGCACCGCGAACGGCCGTTCGTCGTCGCCGTTGATCTCGCGCCCGACAACGTAGGCCGCCTTGCCGCGGAAGAACAGTGAACTCAACACCTGGAGCTGGTGGTTCGGGTGATGGCGGCCGCCTCCCAGCGGCGCTTGCGCGAAGGCTTCGAGCAAGTAGCGCAGATCACGACGCAGATCTTCGAACCGGCACTCGAGACCGAAATCGCTCAGGATCTCGAGCAGGCAGCGGCGCAGGCCGGCGCGCGGCGGGTAATAGACCCGGTAGGTCGGCTCAGCGCCCTCGATGTGATCCAGGGAAATCGCCGGTCGCCAGAAAATGTAGGTGTTGTGGTAGTACTCGCGGTTCAGGACCCCGCAGGCGACCGAGTTGTAGAAAGTCTCGGCGCATTCCGGCTGGCTGTGATCGTACAACAGTCCAATGAAGGCAATCTTGATTCGCGGCCACAGCGAGCCGTCGACCGCGGCTCGCGGGAACCGCCCGCTGACCTCGGCGACCGCCTCGACCACCCGCTGGTCGTACATCCGGATGCGACTGCGGCTGGCCTCCTGCGCCGCGCTCCAGTCCGCTTGCTCGAAGCGTCGCTTGGCGTTCGCGCTGATGTGCCGGAACAGCCGATAGTGTTTGTCGAACCCCGCCAGAATGGTCCGCGCGATAGCCTCGACTTCGGCGCGTTCCTGAGCCTCCGTCACGCCGCCTTCGGCCGGTCCTTCGGGCAAGGCGCATTTTTCGCGCGAACTCAATTTGTGCCTCATCCTTTTTTGGGGCGGCGGCCACGGCAGCCTACCTCGCAATGGTAGCCCGCGCACGAGTCCGCTTCGAGCCGCGAATAAGCAAAAAAATTGATCCAGATCAAACGACGCTGCGCAGCGATCTCTATCATCACGCTTGTTGCTAGGTGATTCATTGACCCCCCTCCAGGGTCATGGCCGGAGTCTACCCCCTCTAAGACTCCGGTTTTTTTTTGACTCGAACCCGATACGCCGGCTACAAGCCTGGCGCCGGACCACCGCTGCGGCAGTCGTGGACCAAAGCTTGGCCGTGGTGGAACTCCCACAGCCGCTCGAGCTCGGGCTCGATGGCCAGACCATGGGCCGATCGCCATGACTCATCGAACAGCGTTTCCAGGTAGCGATCACCCGAATCACAGATCATCGTGACGACGCTGCCGCGCTCGCCGCGGGCCTGCATCTCGGCGGCGATGATCAGCGCCGCGTACAAATTGGTGCCGGTGGAGCCACCGCATTTGCGGTTGATCAGACTCTCCAGGTAAATCAAAGCAGCGATGGAAGCGGAGTCCGGCACCTGGATCATTCGATCGATCAATTGCGGCAGAAACGAGGGCTCCACCCGCGGACGTCCGATGCCCTCGATCAGCGACCGGCCGACCGGCTCGGGGGCGATCCGGGCCTGGGTGAAATAATCAAAGAACACCGAATGTTCGGGGTCGGCCACGCACAGGCGGGTCGAATGGCGCCGATAGCGCAAGTAACGGCCGATCGTGGCAGAAGTCCCGCCGGTGCCGGCGCTGACTACGATCCAGGCGGGCACGGGGCCCGGTTCGCTCAGCATCTGCTCGAAAATCGATTCGGCGATGTTGTTGTTGCCGCGCCAGTCGGTGGCGCGCTCGGCAAACGTGAACTGGTCCATGAAGTGACCGTTGAGTTCGCGTGCGAGGCGAGCCGATTCGGCATAAATTTCCTCCGCCTCCACCAGGTGGCAGCGGCCGCCGTAAAACGCGATCTGCTCGATCTTGCATTGCGAGGTCTCGCGCGGAATCACGGCGATGAACGGCAGCCCCAATAGACGCGCGAAATAGGCCTCGGAGATGGCCGTGTTGCCGGAGGAGGCCTCGATGATCGTGGTGCCGTCCCGAATCCAGCCGTTGCACAAGCCGTACAGGAACAGTGAGCGCGCCAGCCGGTGCTTGAGGCTGCCGGTTGGATGGGTGGATTCGTCCTTCAGATACAGCTCGACCCCCGTCAGCGCCGGGATGTCGATCCGAATCAGATGAGTGCCCGCCGAGCGATTGAAGTCGGCGTCGATGCGCCCGACCGCCTGATCAGACCAGGCACGTCCGCTCAGCACTCGACGCTGAGGTACCGCCACTTCCGCTTTTTTGGCTGGCTTCGACACCGGAACAAAATTTGATCTAGATCAAAAAATCGATTTCTGCACTTGGCTAGACTTCCGCCCATCGATTGGCACTCGGTATTCGACTCTCCAGAAAAAGCCGGAACCGCGCTCGCGCGTTCCGGCTTTTTTGTTTCCCCTGCCGAAGACAGCGGTCCTGACCCCTACTCTGCCTCAAGCGGCGGGTAGATAGGACGAGAATTCCCGCTCCAACTTATCCCCGTCGGTCAGTTCCACCCACTTGCCATGGGCGCGGATCAGGCCGCGTTTTTGCAGCGCCGTGAAACTGCGGCTGACCGTTTCCAGCTTCATTCCCAAATAATTGGCGATGTCGGCGCGGTCCATACTGAGACGGAAGCGGTGATGTGGCAGCCGTCGGCGACGATAGCGGCGAGAGAGGCTCAGCAGAAATGCGGCGACCCGACAGGTGGCGTCGGCGTTGGCCAGGCGTCCGAGCATCTGGCGCTGCTCGCGCACTTTCTGGCACAACACCGAAAACACCTGGCGTGACAGCGGCGCGCTGCTGAACACACGTTTTCGCAGCGCGTGGACTGGAATCTCGCACATCCAGGTGTCCTCAAGCGCCACCGCGTGATACTGGTG
>JBFGYD010000081.1:0-7958 GCA_041587615.1 Lysobacterales bacterium | reverse complement strand
GTTCGAGCTTTATTCGCCCGACATCGTCAACGCCCACAAGGAGTACCTTCAGGCCCGCCGCCGCGGCGAGTCCGGGCTGATCGCCGCGGCCGATGAGAAGCTGCGGGCGCTGGGAGTCTCGCCCGCCGATATCACGGCGTTGGCGCAACGGGGCGCGCCCTCGGAGACGATCAAGGTGCTGGCGCCCCAGTCCGGCGTGGTATCGGCGCTCAACGTTCGCGAGGGCATGCACGTGATGCCCGACACGGTGGTCATGAGCCTGGCCGATCTTTCAAGCGTCTGGCTGAACGCCGAAATCTTCGAGTCTCAGATCGAATGGGTGCGCGAGCGGCAGCCGGCTGAAGCGCGTCTGGGCTATCTGCCCGGCGAGGTGTTCGAGGGCCGGGTGGACTATGTCTACCCGGTGCTGGATTCGATGACCCGCACGCTGCGAGTGCGGCTGCGCTTCGACAATCCCGAGGAACGCCTGAAGCCGAACATGTACGCCCAGGTGAGCATCTTCGGCGGTCCCCTGCGCGACGTACTGAGCATTCCGCGCGAGGCGCTGATTCGCTCGGGCAGCGCCGATCGCGTGGTCGTGGCCCTCGGCGGGGGGCGCTACCGGGTGCACGAGGTCGAGGCCGGCATCGAGAGCGGCGACTGGGTCGAGATCCGGCGCGGGCTGGCTGCCGGAGACCGAATCGTGACCTCGGCCCAGTTCCTGCTGGACTCAGAAGCCAGCCTCGGCGGCAGCATCCTGCGCTTGAGTCACGACCATGATTGAAGCCGTCATTCGCTGGTCGATCGGCAATCGCTTACTGGTGATCCTGCTGACCGCGATCCTGACCGCCGGGGGAATTTATTCGCTCTACCAGACCCCGGTCGACGCGATTCCGGACCTGTCTGACGTGCAGGTGATCGTCAAGACCTCGTTCCCGGGGCAGGCGCCCCAGGTGGTGGAAGACCAGGTGACCTATCCGCTGACCACCGCGCTGCTGGCCGTGCCCGGCGCGGTCACGGTGCGCGGCTATTCTTTTTTCGGCGATTCCTACGTGTACGTCATTTTCAAGGACGGGACCGACCTGTACTGGGCGCGGTCGCGGGTGTTGGAGTATCTCAATCAGGTGGCCGGCGCGCTGCCGCCCTCGGCCCGGCCGGCGCTGGGCCCGGACGCCACCGGGGTCGGCTGGATCTACGAATACGCGCTGGTGGATCGCAGCGGGGGCCACGACCTGGCGCAGCTTCGCTCGATCCAGGACTGGTTCCTGAAATTCGAGCTGCAGACCGTACCCGGCGTGGCCGAAGTGGCGACCATCGGCGGCATGGTCCGCCAGTACCAGGTGGTCGTCGACCCCAACGCGCTGCGCGCCTACAAAATGCCGCTGTCCAGGATTCGTAACGCCATTCAGCGCGGCAACCAGGAGGTCGGCGGCTCGGTCATCGAGATGGGCGAGGCCGAGTACATGGTGCGCGCGACCGGCTACCTGAAGTCAATCGGCGACTTAGAGCGCATCCCGCTCGGCGTCAACGCCAACGGCACGCCGGTGCGTTTGGCCGACGTGGCGGAAATCCGCCTGGGCCCGCAGCTGCGTCGCGGCATCGCCGAACTGAATGGTGAGGGCGAGGTCGTCGGCGCCGTCGTCGTGATGCGGTACGGTGAAAACGCCCGCGCGACCATTGAGGGGGTCAAGGCCCGCCTCGCGGAACTGGCCGACAGCCTGCCGGACGGGGTCGAGGTCGTCGAGACCTACGACCGCTCGGCGCTGATCGACCGGGCGGTGGACACGCTTCAGCGCAAGCTGTTCGAGGAATTCCTGGTCGTCGTGCTGGTGTGCGTCGTGTTCCTGTTCCACCTGCGATCCTCGCTGGTGATCATCGTCAGCCTGCCGGTCGGCATTCTGACCGCGTTCACCGTCATGCACGCGCAGGGGCTCAACGCCAACATCATGTCGCTCGGGGGCATCGCGATTGCGATCGGGGCGATGGTCGACGCGGCCATCGTCATGATCGAGACCGTGCACAAACGGATGGAGCGCGACGACTACGATCCGAAGCGACACTGGGCGGTAGTCCAGCAGGCCGCGGTCCAGGTCGGGCCCCCGCTTTTCTTCTCGCTGCTGATCATCACGCTCAGTTTCGTGCCCGTGTTCACGCTGCAGGCCCAGGAGGGCCGGATGTTCGCGCCGCTGGCTTTTACCAAGACCTACGCGATGGCCGCGGCGGCCGGGTTGTCGATCACGCTGGTTCCGGTGCTGATGGGTTATTTCATTCGCGGGCGCATCATCGGCGAACACAAAAACCCCGTGAACCGGCTGCTGATCTGGCTTTACCGGCCCCTGATCCGGGCCATCACCCACAGCCCCGGGTGGGTCGTGGCGGTCGCACTCGTGCTGATGTTGGTGGGCCTGTGGCCGATCACTCGGCTCGGCTCCGAGTTCATGCCGGACTTAAACGAGGGCGATCTGATGTACATGCCGACCACGTTCCCGGGCCTGTCCATCGGCAAGGCCCAGGAACTGCTGCAGCAGACCGACAAGCTGATCCGCTCGGTGCCCGAGGTCAAATCGGTGTTCGGCAAGATCGGGCGGGCCGAGACCGCTACCGACCCGGCGCCGCTGTCGATGATCGAAACCGTGATCCAGCTCAAATCCCAGGATCAGTGGCGGCCGGGACTCACCATCGACGACATCAAGGCCGAGCTGAATCAGCGGGTGACGTTTCCCGGCCTGACCAATGCCTGGGTGTGGCCGATCAAGACCCGCATCGACATGCTCGCCACCGGCATCAAGACCCCGGTCGGCATCAAGATCGGCGGACCGCAGCTCGACGTCATCCAGCAGATCGGCGAGAACATCGAGGATGTCCTCAAGCGCATCCCCGGCACCGCCACCGCGTTTTCCGAGCGCGTCGCCGGCGGCCGCTATGTGACGGTGGACATCGACCGGGAGGCGGCCTCCCGTTATGCGCTGAACATCGACGACGTCCAGGACGTCGTGCGCACCGCGATCGGCGGCATGAAGGTGACCGAGACGGTCGAGGGGCTGGAACGTTACCCGGTCAACGTCCGCTATCCACGTGACGTGCGCGATTCGCTGACCCGGCTGCGGGAATTACCGGTTATCGCCCCGTCCGGCCAACAGATCCCGCTGGCCGCGGTGGCGGATATCCGCATCGAGGACGGGCCGCCGATGATCAAGAGCGAGAACGCCCGCCTCAACGGCTGGATCTACGTCGATATCAAGGGCGTGGACCTGGGTAGTTATGTCGAGCGCGCCCAAGCCGAGGTCCGAGACAAGGTCGATTTGCCGCCGGGCTATTCGGTGTCGTGGTCCGGCCAGTTCGAATACATGGAGCGCGCCAAGGAGCGCCTTGCGGTGGTGGTGCCTTTGACCCTGATCACGATCATCCTGCTGCTGTACCTCAATTTCAGGAACCTGACCGAGGTCCTGATCATCATGGGCACGCTGCCGATGGCGCTGATAGGCGGCGTGTGGCTGCTGTACGTATTGGATTACCACCTGTCGGTCGCGGTCGGGGTCGGGTTCATCGCGCTGGCCGGGGTCGCGGTGGAAATCGGTGTGGTGATGCTGGTGTATTTGAAGCACGCGCTGGAAACGCTCGAGGAAGGCGCCGCGCAAGCGGGCAGGGCGCTGCACGCGGACGATCTGGAAAACGCGGTCGTCAACGGCGCGCTGATGCGGGTGCGCCCGATCATGATGACGGTGGCCGCGATCATCGCTGGCCTGCTGCCGATCATGCTCGGCGGCGGCACCGGCTCGGAGATCATGCGCCGCATCGCCGCGCCGATGGTCGGCGGTATGGTCAGCGCGACCCTGCTGACCCTGGCCGTAATCCCGGCGGTATTTCTGCTGTGGCAGCGCTGGCGCCTGGCTCGTCTGGTAGACCGAAGTGAAAGCTTATAGGCTCGGATGGATGGCGGTCACCGCCGGCGCGTTGGTGGCAGGGTGCGCCGGGGTGCCGACGGACCTCGGCCGGGAAGACGTCGACGCTCTGGTCACGGATCGGGGACGCTCCGCGCCAAGCACTCTCGCCCAACCCGGTGAGGACGACTGGCAGGCTGCCATCGTGGCCGAACCGTTGAGCGTCGAGCGCGCGGTTCGGATCGCGCTGGTCAACAACCCGCGGTTGAAGGCCGCCTACGCGTCGCTCGGCTTCGGCGCGGCGGAGGTTTACGAGGCCGGACGCATTCGCAACCCGTCGTTCGGCGCCGTAAGGCTGGACTCCAACGTCGCCGGTGAGCTCGATCAAATCAGCTTGGGACTGGCTTCCTCGTTTGCCGACCTGATCACGATGCCGGCGCGCAAGCGCTTGGCGGCCGGTGCGTTCGCGGCGCTCAAGCAGACCGTTGCAGCCGAGGTCTTGTCGGTTGCGGCCGATGTCGAGCGCGCCTACTTCAGCTACGTCGGCGCCAGTCAGGTCGCGGCGCTTCGAGCCCAGACCGCCAAGGCCGCCGGCCTCGCCGCGGCCCTGGCCGAACGTTACCACGACGCGGGCAACCTGACCGCCGGCGAGCTGGCCCTCGAGCGGGCCGCCGCCTCCGAGGCGCGGATTGCGTCTTTGGATGCGGAAAGAGCCCAGTTCGCGGCGCGAACCGAGATTGCCGCGGTGCTGAGCTTGAGCGTCGGCGAACCATGGAGCGCACCGGATGAACTGAATCTGCCGCCGGAGCGGGAGCCGGAGCTCGAGGTATTGCTCGATCTAGCCGAGCGATCCCGCCTCGATATCGCCGCGGCGCGCGGCGAGGCGGCGATGCGAGCCGCGGCGGTGGATTACGTCCAATGGTCGCGCTGGGTCGGAGAACTGGACATCGGAGTCGAACGGGAGCGCGAGACCGACGGCGCGAGACTGCGCGGCCCAACCTTGGAGTGGGAGGTCCCGATCTTCAGCCGTCATAAAGATGCCCGACTGCGTGCAATGGCCGAATTGCGGATCGCCGAAGCCGAGGTCGAGCGTTTGCGAATCGCCATCGACAACGAGATCCGGCTGGCCTACGCCGGACTCGCCAACGCCCGCGACCGCATCGCCGAATACCGTGAATTCCTGATTCCGGCGCGCGTCGAGGCGGTCGCTCGCGCCCAGGAGGAGGTCAATTTCATGCTGATCGGGATTTTTGAGCTGATCGGGCTCAAGCAACGGGAATACGACGCCTATCAGGGCTATCTCGAGGCGGTTCGGGATTACTGGCTTGCACGGGCGGACCTGGGCCTGGCAGTCGGCAGCGCGCTGCCCGCGGCGGGCGGGGAGGGCGGCGGTCGGCTGCGGGTCCAAGACCTGCTCGCGCCGCCCGGATCAAAGATGGATCATTCAGGACACGGCGCCGGTGCGACTCCGACCGACCGCCATCACCACCACGACGGAGGTTGACGATGACGTCACGACGGCAATTCCTTGGCATCACCGGCGCCGGTGCACTCGCCGCCACGGTGGGCCGCGCGGCCACCGATGCGGACGCCGCGCCGCGCGCGCCCGAGACAGTTGCGCAGCGGGGTTACCGAGGGGTGCGCACGCTGAACGGCTGGTCGCTGCCATACACGATGAAAGACGGCGTGAAGGAGTTCCACCTCGTGGCCGAGGAGGTCGATCACGAGTTCGCGCCAGGCAGCCGCGCGAAGTGCTGGGGCTATAACGGCTCGACCCCGGGGCCGACCATCGAGGCCGTCGAAGGGGACCGGGTGCGGATCCTGGTCACCAACTGCCTCAAGGAGCACACGACCATCCACTGGCACGGTATCCTGCTGCCCAGCGGCATGGACGGGGTAGGGGGCTTAAGCCAGCCTCACATCCAGCCGGGCGAGACCTTCGCCTACGAGTTCACGCTCACCCAGCACGGCACCCACATGTACCACCCCCACGCCGACGAAATGACGCAGATGGCGGTCGGCATGATGGGCATGTTCATCATCCATCCGAAGGACGGCGAGCCGACCCCGATCGAGCGCGACTACTGCTTCGTGCTGCACAACTGGGCGCTGCACCCCGGAACCTACCGGCCGGACCCGGCGATCATGCAGGAATTCGATCTGTGGACGTTCAACAGCAAGGTGTTTCCGGCGATCGAGCCGCTGGTCGCACGCACCGGGGAGCGGGTCCGCGTCCGGATGGGCAACCTGTCGATGTGGAACCACCCGATTCACCTGCACGGCGTCCAGTTCTGGGTCACCGGGTCCGACGGCGGCCGCTGGCCGCAAGCCATCTGGCGGCCGGAGACCACCGAGATCGTCGGCGTCGGGCAGACGCGCGACATCGAGTTCATCGCGGTGCCTGGCGACTGGGCGTTTCACTGCCACATGTCGCACCACACGATGAACGCGATGGGGCACGACATCCCGAACGCGCTGGGGGTCGACCAGAGCGGGATCGACGGCGAGATCCGAAAGATGCTGCCCGGTTTCAGGGCAATGGGGCGTTACGGCATGGCCGAGCACCAGGAGCACACCGAGATGGGACATCACCCCGGACCCGTCAACACGCTGCCGATGATGACCGGCAAAGGGCCCTACGGAAACATCGAAATGGGCGGGATGTTCACGGTCGTCAAGGTCCGCGACGACCTCGCGCCGGACGACTACGGCGATCCCGGTTGGTACGCCCCGCCGCCCGGTAGGCTGGCCGCCAGGGTCAGCAGCGCTCCCAGCTTCGCCGACTCGGCGTCGCGAAAGCGACGAAAGGCTTGACCTTGGTGTAAGACCCAGGTTTTAGACTTAGGATCAAACGTGTTTTTGAGAGGTCGCCGAGATGAAGGTAAGCCAATTGGCGAAGCGGGCCGGAGTCACTCCCGACACGGTGCGCCATTATGTCAAGATCGATTTGCTGCGACCGCAGCGCAACCCGGAAAACGGCTATCGAGAATTCGGTTCGAAGGACTTGAACCGCCTGCGATTCATTCGCGGCGCTCGTCGGTTGGGGTTCCATCTGGACGAGATCCGCTCGATTTTCGCTTCCGCCGACGCTGGCCGTTCAGCGTGCCCCGACGTGCGCGGCATCATCGCCCGCCGTATCGACGAGACGCGCGAGACGATCGCCGAGCTGCAGCAGCTGCAGCGGCGGATGGAGCGGGCCGCCGCGGGCTGGGCGGATCAACCCGATCGAGCGCCCGACGGCCATTCGGTGTGCCACCTGATAGAGCGCTGGGATGACGACGATGAGCGTTGACAACGTGCGGCTGAAGCTGGAGGGCGTGCATTGTGAGTCGTGCCGGGTCCCGATCGAATCGGCGTTGCGCGGGGTCGAAGGGGTGACCGGCGTCAACGTCAATATGGCCTCGCAAGAAGCCGAAATCCAGGGTCAGGCCACCGCGCAGGACCTCATAGCGGCCGTTTCCGGCGCCGGCTACGCGGCGTCGGTGGCGAGCGACGATCTGAGCCAGGAAGACCAGGCCAGCCAGGCGCACTTTCGGGCGCTGATGCGCAAGACCTGGCTCGCTCTCGGGCTCGGCGTTCCACTGATGATCATCGGCATGTTCGAATCCGCTGTGGACCCGACCTGGACCCCGCTCCGCTGGTTTTGGCTCTCGATGACGGTGGCCACGGCCGGTGTGCTGGCCGCGTCCGGCCGGCACTTCTTCGTCGGCGCCTGGCATGCATTCTGGGCGCACACCGCGACGATGGACACCTTGATCGCGCTCGGGACCGGCATGGCCTGGCTTTTCTCGGCGGTCATCGTGCTGGCGCCGGAGGCGGTGCCCGAGGTCGCCCGCCACGTCTATTTCGAGGCCGCCGCGATCATCGTCGGTCTGGTAAACCTCGGGCTGGCGCTGGAGATCCGAGCGCGTGGCAAAACCTCGCAGGCGATTCGCGGGCTCTTGGATCTGCAGCAAAAGACCGCGCGAGTCGTGCGCGACGGCCGGGAACTCGACGTGCCGATCGAGAATGTCATTGCGGGCGACGTGGTCCGGGTGCGGCCGGGGGAGAAGATCGCCGTCGATGGTGAGGTTGTCGAGGGGCGTACCAACGTCGATG
>JBFGYD010000080.1:0-8033 GCA_041587615.1 Lysobacterales bacterium | reverse complement strand
GGTGGACCTGGACCCGGCGAGCAGCTTCCTGCTGGGCCGGCGGATGATCGAGGCGGGCCCGCGGATCTTCTCGCAAGACGTGGACAGCTACCGCTTCGGGATCGGCTTCGAGGGCAGCTTCGAGCTTGGCGAGCGCAACTTTGGCTGGGACGCCGGCTACGTGTACGGCGACATCAACCGCCGCGACCGCGACACCGGTCTGATCAACGTGCAGCGGGTGCAGCAGGCCCTGTCGGGCCAGCCGTGCCGTGACGACGTCGACAACGACGGCTGCGTGGAACTCAACCTGTTCGGCGGCCAGGGCCCTACCGGTGACGGGACCATTACGCCGGCAATGCTGGACTACATCCTGTACGTCCAAAATGAGCAGCTCGGCAACACGATCCGCAACTATACCGCCAACCTGACCGGTGAGATCGCGGAACTGCCGGCCGGTCCGCTGGGCTTCGCGGTGGGTTACGAGTACCGCCAGGAAGAGGGCTTCGACTCGCCCGACGCGCTGGTGTCGACGGGGATCACCTCCGGCAACGCGCGTCAGCCGACGATAGGCAACTTCGCGGTGGACGAGGTGTACCTGGAACTCGCGGTGCCGCTGCTGTCGGGCGTCAGCGGGGCGGAGCGGCTGGACCTGTCGCTGTCGGCGCGGTGGTCGGACTACGACACGTTCGGCGACACGATCAACGCCAAGGTCGGCATCGAGTGGCAGCCGATCGACGATCTGCTGCTGCGGGGTACCTGGTCGGAAGGCTTCCGGGCGCCGTCGATCGGCGAGCTGTTCGGCGGTCAAGGGGATTCGTTCCCGACCATTACCGACCCGTGTAACTCGGTCGACACCGACGGCGACGGGGTGCCGGATACGACCCCGAATCTGCCGGGCTGCGCCGCGGTGCCGAACGGGTACTTCCAGCCGAACCCGCAGATCCGGATCACGGTGGGATCGAACCCGCTGCTGCAGCCGGAGGAGTCGGAGTCGTACACGTTCGGCTTCGTCTACAGCCCGAGCTGGGCGGACGGTCTGGACATCACCGTGGACTACTACGACATCGAGTTGAACAACACGGTCACGACGGTGGGCGCGCCCAACGTCCTCGACGCCTGCGCGATGACCGGCACGCTGCTGTGCGGTTTGGTGACCCGTGGCCCGTCGGGAGTCCCGACCGAGATTCTGGACGTCGGCGTCAACCTCGGCGGAATCCGGGTACGCGGGGTCGATTTTCTGGTCAGCTACAGCTTTCCGGAGAGCGATCTGGGCTTCTTCCGGGTGACCTGGGACGCGGCTTATCAGGGCGCCAACGAGGACCGGCAGCTCGACCTCTCGAGGCTGCGGTTAGTCAGCCGGAGCAACCTCGGGCGCAGCGTGGGCGACGAGGCGTTGACGCGCTGGAAGTCGAACCTGGGCCTGAGCTGGAATTACCGCGACTGGGACGCGACCTACGGCATTCAATACGTCCACCATTCCGAGGAGTCGTGCGCGATTCCGGCCGCGTTCGGGTTCTGTAACTCGGACCTGGACGGTGACGGCGTCAACGAGGCGCGCCATATCGGTTCGGTGACCTACCACGACCTGCAGATCTCCTACCACTTGAGCGAATATGACGCGCGGGTCACGCTGGGCGTCGACAACCTCACCGACAAGGGTCCGCCGATGTCGACCAGCGCGTTCGAGAATAGCTACAATCGCGCGGATTACCGATTGCCGGGCGTGTTTCCTTACCTGCGGCTCACCGTCGACTTTTAGCTTAGATTTCCGATAATGCGATTGGCGGCGGCGATCCCGCTCAGGAACGCGCCTTCAACTCGCCCGCCACGGCACCAGTCGCCGGCGAGCGCAATGGCGTGGTTGGCATGCCAAACGCAGTCCGCCCCGGTGTCGCCGGTGGGCCGGGCGAAGGTCCAGCGATGTCCGGCCAGATATTCGGGCTCGTGCGTCGACCCCCCGAGCACGTCAAAGAACGCCGCCAGCAGCGCTTGCGCGACCTCGTCGGGTTTGACGGCCAGACGCGCCGCCGACCAGGATCCACCGGCGTGCAAAACCCAGCGCTCCCCGCCGGGTCGCCCCGGTTTGGACGAATCGCGGGCAATCCAGCGGAGGACCGAGTGCTCGACGAATGCGCCGTCGAAGTCCACCGGCAGGCGCCGCCCGAACGCGGCCATGGCGCACCAGCACGGCTCCAAGTCCACCCGATGCGACGCTGCCAACAGCTCGACCGGCGCCGTGATCCGGGCCATCTGGGCCGGCGGCATCGCAACGACGACGGCATCGAACGGGCCGACGCTCCCGGTGTTGGCGGTTCGCAGCAGCCAGGCGTCCGCCTCGCGCGCCAGGGCGGTCACCGGGGAGCCGGCGGTCAGATCGAGGTCCATTGCCAGGTGGTGCGCCATTGCATTCATGCCCGGCACGCCAACGTAGCGGTCCAGCGGCGTGACCGCTCTGGCCGCCTCGCCCGGCTTGAGGGCAACGATCCGGCCCTCCCAGGGGGCCACCAGTCCGGTCTCTACCCAGGATCGAACGTACCGGACGAAGCGCGGGTCTCGAGCCGTGAAATATTGCGCTCCGTGGTCGAAGCAGTGCCCGTCGGCTCGTCGCCGCGCGCTGCGACCGCCGACGCCGGGAGCGCGCTCCAAGAGCTGGACCGTGAACCCCCGGTCGCTCAGCGTGCGGGCGGCGGCGAGCCCGGCGATTCCGGCTCCGATCACCGCCACCCGTTCAGCCCGCATGTTGCACCTCAGAGGTAGGTCTTGGCGGTTAAGTGCGATTTCAATCGATCGGCGCGCCGTTTGATCGCCCGCCGCTCGCCGGCGCTTTTGCGGTCCAGGTTCTTGAACTGAAAGCCCATCCGGCGATTGCCCTTGAGGCGGTTGCGGTTGCGGGACAGGAAGTCCCAGTACAGCGTGGTGATGGGACATGCCTTGTCGCCGGTTGCCTGGCTCGGATCGAAGCGGCAGTCCTTGCAGTAATCGCTCATTCGGTTGATGTAATTACCGGAGGCGCAGTAGGGCTTGGAGCCGATGATCCCGCCGTCGCCGTATTGGCTCATTCCAACAACGTTGGGCAGCGACACCCAGTCAACGGCGTCGATGTACATCGACAAATGCCAGCGGTGAACGTCGTAGGGTCGGACCCCCAGCAGCATCGCGAACAAGCCCAGCACCATGAGTCTCTGGATATGATGCGCGTAAGCGTGCTCCACCAGCTGCGCGACGCTCTGGCGGACGCAATTCATTTCCGTATCCGCGTCCCACATCAGGGCCGGCATCGGCAGATCGGCATCGAGCGCGTTGAGATCCGCGTAGTCGGGCATTTTCCACCAGTAGACGCCGCGTACGAACTCGCGCCAGCCGAGCACCTGACGCACAAAGCCCTCGACCGCGTTGATCGGGGCCTTGTCGTCGGCATACGCCGCCAGCGCGGCCTCGATCGCGTCACGGGGGTCGAGCAGGTGCAGATTGAGAGAACTGGACAGCAGCGAGTGATAGAGGAAAGGCTGTCCGCTGGCCATCGCGTCCTGGTAGCGACCGAAGTCCGGCAGGCGCTTGGCAATGAAATCATCCAGCGCGCGGCGGGCTTGGGCCGGGGTCACCGGATAGTCGAACTTCCGCGGATCGCCCGGGCCGTCCGGGAACTGGCTCTCGACCAGCTTGATCACCTCGCGCGTCGTTTGGTCCGGCTCGAATCGCTTTGGCTTCGGCGCCGAGTTCGAATCGGGCAGGCGCTCGCGATTGTCGGCATCGAAGTTCCAGCGCCCTCCGACCGGCTTCTCACCCTTCATCAGGATGTCGTGCCGTTTGCGAAGGCGTCGATAATAGTTCTCCAGGCGAAGCTGCTTGCGGTCCTCGGCGTAGAGCGCAAAGTCGGCGACGCTATCCAAGAAATGACCATCGGTGCGCACGTCGAGCTTCACCTCGAGTCGCTTGGCCGCCGCTTTGAGGTCGTCCAGAACCCGGAAGTCGCCGGGCTCGGTCACGATCACCCGCTCCGGCCGGCTGGCCTTGACCCGACGTTTCAGCTCTCCGGCCAGGGTACCCCGGTTGGCGCGGTCATCGAGCGCCCCGTAAAACACCCGGTATCCCCGTTTCTCGAGCGCGTCGCGCAGGTGGCGCATCGCCGAGAAGAACAGCACCAGGCGCATGCGGTGCTGGGGCACGTAGCTGGCCTCCTCCTTGGACTCGCTGATCAGCACCGCGTCGCGATCCGGGTCGAAGCCGTCGAAAGCGGTCCCGTCGGGGTCCAGTTGATCGCCCAGGACCAGGACCAGATTTCGTACCTTGGTCCGGTCCATCAGCCCCGCTCCTCGGCCCGGGGCCGCCCGATCCGGATGACGTGGGTCATGCTTCGACCTCGATTGACCCGGTGAGGTATGGGACGCAGTGGCCTGCGATGTGAACGCGATCATCGGCCATCGCGACCTCCAGATCGCCACCGCGCGGGGAGATCTGCCGTGCGCGCAGGCGCGATTTTCCGAGCCGTGCCGCCCAGTAAGGGGTCAGCGCGCAGTGGGCCGAGCCGGTGACCGGGTCTTCTTCGATGCCGACGGCCGGGCAGAAGAATCGGGACACGAAGTCGACCCACTCGCCTTGGGCCGTGACGATGACCCCTCGCGGAGCGGTCCTGGCGACGGCGGCGAAGTCGGGACTGACCGCCGCGACCGCGGCCTCGTCGGCGAGCACGACCAGATAATCCTCCCCCGCGTGGTGGGTCTCCTGCGGCCGACAGCCGAGCGCGGCGGCCAGCGATTCGGCCCGCACCGGCCGCAGCGGGGTGACCGGAAAATCCAGTACCAGGGATCGATCCTTGCGGCGCACGACGCTGAGTGGTCCGCTGCGCGTTGCGAATTCCAGCCGCTTCTCGCCCGGCGCCAGGTGCTCGAAGATGACCCAGGCGCTGGCCAGCGTCGCGTGCCCGCACAAATTGACCTCGGTCGTGGGGGTGAACCAGCGCAGTTGATAGAGGCCGTTGCGAAGGACGAAAAAGGCGGTCTCGGAGAGTTGATTTTCACTTGCGATGTTCTGCAGCAGATCATCAGCGAGCCAATCCCGCAGCGGACAGACGGCGGCCGGATTGCCCCCGAACAAGCGGTCGGTGAAAGCGTCGACTTGGTATAGCTCGATCTTCATCGGATCCCCTTGGCGGCGTTCGTGACGCGCCCGGCGCAGGCGATCATCGCGGCCAGGCTGCGCTCCACGTCGTCCGCGGTCGTGGCCCACGAGCACACGCTGATGCGCATCGCGGTTCGGCCCTGCCACACGGTGATCCCGCACCAGCAGGTTCCGTCGATCTGAATCGCGTCAATGACGCGCGCGGTGGTCGCGGAGTCGCCGAAGGACACCAGCACTTGATTGTAGACGACCTCGTTGAGGATCGAGTAGCCGGCGTCGGCCAGGCCCTCGGCGAAGCGTCGGGCGTGGCGGCAGACCCGCTCAACCATCTCGACCAGACCGGCTCGGCCCAGGCTCTTCAGCGCCGCCCAGACCTCGATCCCGCGGGCCCGGCGCGACAGCTCCGGGGTGTAGTCCGACGGATTGCGGCCGACGGTCTCGGTCGGCAGATACTCGGCGGTGATCGCCATCGCGGCCTGCAGCGCCGAGCGGTCGCGCACCAGCGCCAGCCCCGAGTCGTAGGGCACGTTGAGCAGCTTGTGCGCGTCGGTGGCCCAGGAGTCGGCCTGGTCGAGGCCCTCGGCCAGCGGCGCCAGCGCCGGCACGGCGGCGGCCCACAAACCGAACGCCGCGTCGACGTGGACCCAGGCGCCGGTCGACTTAGCGCGCCGGCACAGCGCGCCGATCGGATCGAACGCTCCGGTGTTGACGTTGCCGGCCTGAGCACACAGGATGGTCGGGCCTTCGATCGGCGGTAGCTCGTCGGCGCGCATCCGGCCCTGGCCGTCCACCGGCACCTTTACGACCCGGTTGCGCCCCAGGCCCAGCATGCCCAGCGATTTGAACAGGGTGGGATGGGACTCGACGCTGACGATGACCGTGATCGGCGGCGCGCCGTACAACCCGTCGGCCTCGACGTTCCAGTCGGCGTCGCGCAGTACGGCGTGGCGGGCGGCCGCAAGCGCGGTGAAATTGGCGACGGTGGCGCCGGTCACGAACGCGCCGCCGCTGTCGCGCGGCAGGCCGATCAGTTCGATCAGCCAATCCAGCGCGATCTGTTCGATGCGGGAGGCGGCGGGGGTGGTTTCGTATAGCCCGGTGTTCTGATCCCAGGCAGTGGCCAGCCAGTTGGCCGCCACCGTGGCCGGCAGCGCGCCGCCGATCACGAATCCGAAAAAGCGCGGACCGGCGATACCGAGCGTTGCCGGAGAACCGTAGCGGTCGAGCAGGTCGATGACCGCCTCGGGCGGGCTGCCCTCGGCGGGCAGGTCCTCGGCCAGCGCCGCCAGCGCCTCGATCGCCGGCTTCGACGGCGCCACCGCGCGCTCCTGGATCTCGGCCAGATAGCGGATTGCACGCGCGCTCGTTTGCTCAAGCAGTCGTTGCATCTTAGGGGCCCACCTCGGATTGGGTGGGCTCATGATAGCTCGTCGAGCAGCCTCGGCGCCTGTCCCGATGGTTAGTTGGCTAGGGTGCTCGCTTCAAGGTCCCATAGTCATCGAATGCCGAGTCCAGGTGCGCTCTCAGGAACGCCTGCATCGCTTTGGGTTCGGCCGTCAGCAGCACCTCATCGTCGACGATTTCGTGGTCCAGTTCGCCCGGATGGTCACGCAGGTAGTCTTTAAGCCAGCCGCCCTTGACCGCGGCCATCTCCAGCACCGGCTCGAACCGGCGGACCGACAGGAACGTGTGAACCGGCAGCAGGTGGGCGCGGTGCATTTCGTTGACCGAGGAGTCCCAGTCGGCCGGGTACAGGTCGAGAAAGTAATGGGCCCCGACCTTCAGCAGGTGGGCGTCGAACGCGCCCCAGGAATCGTCGTCGCTGACCACCAGACGATAGCTGCGCTCTCCGGCGCGCTGAAAATTCCAGCGCTCGTCGGATTCGGAATCGTGCCATTGACCCTCCAGGGCAGGCTCGTAGACCAGGTCCCGATCGGTGTAAAGTGGGTGCAGCGACGGCACACAGGCGACGCACAGGCTGACGCAGGCAGCAATGAGAATGCGGTTTTTCACGGCGGCTCTCCAGGCATTGGCGCATTGAACACGCCGGTCCATCTTAGCGCTCCGTGGGGACCAGATCACCGGTACCGGCAAACGTCGCAGCCGGCGATCCCGCGGGTGGCGCGCGGCGCCGCCCGAGACCGTTTCCCGATCGCTTGCTTGGGCCGTCGGTCGAACCCAATGCGGTGAACGGCACGGGCGTTCGCCACCACTGACAAAAAGGGCGGTTTTAATGGAATGGTTGACTCTGGACAACTTCGTGACCCTCGGCCTGTTGACGCTGCTGCAGGCGGTGCTGGGCTTTGACAACCTGCTCTACATCTCGCTCGAGTCCAAGCGCGCGCCGCCTCCGCGCCAAGCCATGGTGCGACGCTGGGGCATTGGCCTGGCCGTCGCGTTTCGGATCGTGCTGTTGTTTCTGGTCATCAAGGTCATCGGCTACTTTACCGAACCCTTGTTCAAGATCGACTCGGCATTCATCCAAGGACAGTTCAACCTGCACAGCGTGATCGTGCTGCTGGGCGGGGCCTTCATCCTGTACACGGCGAGCAAGGAAATCATGCACATGATGACGCTGGAGGAGCATGGTGCGGAGCAGCGTCAGCCCCAGTCGGTGGTCAAGGTCATCTCCCTGATCGTGGCGATGAACCTGGTGTTCTCGTTCGACTCGATCCTCAGCGCCATTGCGCTCAGCGACGTGTTCTGGGTCATGGCCTCGGCGATCGTCATCGGCGGCGTGCTGATGATCTGGCTGGCCGACCGGGTATCGGAGTTTCTCAGGAAGAACCGAATGTACGAGGTGCTGGGCTTGTTCGTGCTGTTCGTGGTTGGGGTCATGCTGGTGACCGAGGGCGGGCACCTGGCCCATCTGATGCTGTTCGGCAACGCGGTGATGCCGATGACCAAGACGACGTTTTATTTCGTGATCGGGGTGT
>JBFGYD010000079.1:0-8036 GCA_041587615.1 Lysobacterales bacterium | reverse complement strand
GTGAATATGTCGCCGTGACCCCGCTCAGCGACGAGCCCGGCGTCACCTCTGTGTTGCGCTTCCAGGCCAACGAAAACTTCGCTTCAGGCTTGGAATTGGACGGCGACGCGCAAGGCACGGTGGTCTCCGAGGAGGGCAATCTAGCGCTGGGCTATCGCCTGTCCTACGAAGACCTGATCAGCGAGCCCGATCGGTAGCTGGCCGCGGCGGGCCGAGCGACCGAATTGCTTGCGACATCCGGTCTACTTGATATGGAGTTGAACAAAAACTGCGATGACACCGGTTCAGGCGGCGGCGACGGTATTATTGGCGCGGCAGCGGCAGATTGTGCTAATTTCGCGCCAGGCTTGGTGGCGGCCCGGGGGGGATTTCCGATGAGCGACCTGATTGCAGAACCGGCGGGGACGAGTCACCGGGGGGCGTCTGCCGCCGGTCGCCGGGCAAAGAGGTGTCTGGCTACGCCCCTTGCCACGGCCGGATGCGCAAAAGCGGCCCCCGGTCGGTCATTCAGATGTCGGAAAAGCGGCCGGAATGTGGTAGGTTGGCTCCAGCGAGGGCGGGGTAGAGAGCAGCCGAGCCGAAGTTTGACCGGTGGCGCTTTACCTCAAAGTGCATGCGACCTTAAATTCTCGTTGAATTTATTGGGCTAATTATTATAGGCTGCCCCAGTTTCGCCGCTGAGCACATCTTTTTTGTTAACAAAATAATAACATTTGATGAAGCCGACTCAGACCAATCGCAGATTACCGCTTAAAAATTCGGGCTTTGGCAGCCTGACCGAAGCGCTTGAGTACGCCGCAAAGGGCGAGACCGGCTGCAATTTTTACGATGGCCGCGGGCGGCTGTCCGCGGTGGTCAGCTACGCCGAACTCCGCGACCAGGCGCGGGCGCTGGCCCGCCGCCTGTTGAGCCTCGACTGCCCGCGCGGCTCCAGGGTCGGCATCGTGGCCGAGACCGACCCGATGTTTCACCGTTTTTTCTTCGCCTGCCAATACGCCGGCTACATCCCGGTGGCAATCCCGGCCGGCGTGCAGCTCGGCGCCTATGACGCCTACGTGGAGCAAACCCGCCGGATGCTGCTCAGCTGCGGCGCGGCGATCGCGGTTGCGCCGGAGTCGCACAGCAGTTTCCTGAGCGAGGCGGCCGAGGGTCTGGACCTGGTGATGGCCGGCCGCCCCGAAGATTTCGACCGCTTGTCTCCGGCGGAGGGCGAACTGCAACCCCTGTCGGCCGCCGAGCCGGCCTATCTGCAATACACCTCGGGCAGCACCCGCTTTCCGCGCGGCGTCGAAATCTCGCAGGCCACCGTCCTGGCCAATCTGACCGAGATCGCTACGGTGGGGCTGACCCTGGTTCGTGAAGATCGCTTCGTCTGCTGGCTGCCGCTGTATCACGACATGGGACTGGTCGGCTTCGTGCTGGTGCCGCTGGCCAGCCAGCTTTCGGCCGACTACATGTGCCCGCGCAACTTCGCGATGCGACCGCGGCTGTGGCTCAAGATCATCTCCGAGAATCGCGGCACGATCTCCTCCAGTCCGACTTTCGGCTACGCGCTTTGCGCGAAGCGCTTGCGCCCGTCCGACACCGGTCGCTACGATCTGAGTTGCTGGCGCGCGGCCTGTGTCGGCGCTGAAAACATCAATCCGGAGCCGCTCAACGAGTTTGCCGAAGCGCTGGCTTCCAGCGGCTTCGATCCGAACGCCTGGGTGGCCTGTTACGGCATGGCCGAGTGCGCGCTGGCGATCAGCTTCGCGCCGTTGAATCGGGGGCTGACCGTAGACATCGTCGATCGCGAGGCGATGGCCACCAGAGGCCAGGCACTGCCCGCCGACGACAGCGGGACCGCGGCCTCGTCTTACGTGGACTGCGGCGCGATCCTGCCGAGTTTCGAATACTCGATTCGCGATGAGCAGGGCGCCGATCTCGGCGAGCGCCAGTGCGGTCGAATCTGCTTGCGCGGCCCGAGCGTGATGAGCGGCTATTTTCAGGATCCCGAGGCGACGCGCGAGGTTCTGTCCGAAGACGGCTGGCTCGACACCGGTGACATCGGCTATCTGATCGGTTCCCACATCGTCATCACCGCGCGCGGCAAGGACGTCATCATCATCAACGGCCGCAACATCTGGCCGCAGGACCTCGAAATGCTGGCCGGCCGCGTGGCGGGCGTCCGTCTCGGCGGGGTTTCGGCTTTCTCCGTCACGCCCGAGGGCCAACCGGAACTGGCGGTGATGATCGTGGAGACCCGCGAGCGGGATCCGCAGGTCCGCAATCGGCTGATCGCCGAAATCTCGACCCGGGTCCAGGAGCATTTCGGCATCCAGGTCTACATCGAGCTGGCCAAGCCGCGCACCCTGCGCAGAACCTCATCGGGCAAACTCTCCCGCAGTCAAAACAAAGCGGCGTTTCTGGCGCGCACCTCGATGGCCGCGCTCAGCCAGCCGCCGGGCCTCGCCAGCGCCCAGGCGAATGCCTGAGCGGCCGCGGCCGCCCTCCCCAATAGTCATTACCGGCGCGACAGGCTTCATCGGCCGCCATCTGCAGGCCGGATTGCTGCGCGACGGCTACCGGGTACGGGCGCTGCTGCGGCCCGATTCCAGGCATCGCGACCGGGTCCAGCCGGAGGTCGAGGCGGTCACCGTATCGCTCACCGCGGGGGTCGAAGCGCTTGGCGCTGCGCTACGCGACGCCGGAGCGGTGGTGTACTGTGCCGGCAGCGTACGGGGCCGGAAAATGGCCGATTTCGAGCCGGCCAACGTCGATGGCGTTGCCGCCGTCGCGGCGGCGCTGAAGGAGCTGCCGCGGCCGCCCCCGCTGCTGCTGATCTCCTCGCTGGCAGCCACGCGGCCGGAGGTGTCATACTACGCGCGCAGTAAATTCGACGGCGAGAAAGTGCTCGAAAGCTGTCCCGAGATTCCCTGGACCGTGCTTCGCCCGCCGGCCGTATACGGTCCCGGCGACAAGGAGATGCGACCGCTGCTGGGCTGGGCCCGACGCGGGCTGCTGCCGGTCGTCGGACCCCGCTCGCAGCGCGTCTCGCTGCTCAACGTGTCCGATCTCGCGCGCGCGGTGAGCGCCTGGCTGGCGGCTTTGCCGAACTGCCGCCATCGGGTGTTCGCGATCGACGACGGCCGTCCCGGCGGCTATGACTGGGACGCGATCGGTCGCGCGGCCGGGGCCCGGCGGGTCCGGCTGGTGACCGTCCCACGCGCCTTGCTGCGCCTGGTGGCAGCGGCCAACTGGGCGCTCTCGGGTCTGTTGGGCTATGCTCCGATGCTGACCCCGGGCAAGGCGCGGGAACTTTCGCAGCCGGACTGGCTGGCGGACAACGCCGAGTTCAGCGCCGCCACCGGCTGGCAACCGCGGATTGGCCTGGAGCGGGGCATCGGCGAGCTGTTCGGCTGAGCCCAGCGACAAGGATCGGGTACTTTGAACACCTCTACCGAGAGCATTGAGAAGGATCTGGCGAGACTGCTTACGGCCCAGCTTGAAAAGCACGCCGGCGACGGCGGCCGGTCCCCGGTCGGTGGCGCCACCGATCTGACGCGGGACCTGGGTCTGGAGTCGATTCAGATCATGGAATTCGTGGTCGACGTCGAGGACCACTACGACATATCGATCCCGCTGGAGAGCTTGTCCAAGGCGCACACGGTGCACGACCTGGCCTTAGTCGTGGCCCGCGAAATCGGTGCTGGCGGATGAACCTGCTGAGCAAATTCGACCCGCTGCGAGCGCTCGAAACCGAGCTTGGAGCCGGTGGCTCGGACCCGACCCGGGTGGTGATTGAAAAAATCGTCTCGGCCACCGAGGCGATCATCGACGGCCGTCCGACGATCCTGGCCGGAACCAACAACTATCTCGGACTCACCTTCGATTCGGGTTGCATCGCGGCCGGCCAGAATGCGCTTCGGGACCAGGGCACCGGCACCACCGGCTCGCGCATGGCCAACGGCAGCTACGCCGCCCACCTGGCGCTGGAGCGAGAGATCGCGGAATTTTACGGCTGGCCTCACGCGATCGTGTTTTCCACCGGCTACGCGGCCAATCTGGGCACTTTGTGGGCGCTGCTGGGAGACGGTGACGCGGTGTTGCTCGACGCCGACGCCCACGCCAGCCTCTACGATGGCTGCCGGTTGTGCGGGGCGGACGTGTACCGGTTCAAGCACAATGACATGGACAGCCTGGAAAAGCGGCTGCGACGCCTCGGCGAGCGATCGCGGCGCACCCTGATCATCAGCGAGGGCATGTACAGCATTCTGGGCGACTGCGCGCCGCTGGACCAAATGGCGGAGCTGAAGGAGCGCTACGGCGCCTATCTGTTCGTCGACGAGGCTCACTCTCTGGGGGTGTTCGGCGATCGCGGAACCGGTCTGGCTGAGGCGATGGGGGTGGCCGACAAGGTCGACTTCATCGTCGGAACGTTCAGCAAATCGCTCGGCGCGACCGGTGGCTTTTGCGCCAGTCCGCACGCCGAGCTGGGGCTGTTCCGGTACGCGTCGCGGCCGTATATCTTTACCGCCTCACCGAGTCCCTCGGTGGTCGCCACCACGCGCGAGGCGCTGCGCCAGATCAGGGCTCGCCCCGAGCTGCGGCAGCGGCTTTGGGCGAACGCCGAGCGACTGTTCAGGGGGCTCGAACCGCTGGAGCTGAGTCTCGGGCCACCGGTGCGCCCGGTGGTCGGCATCGCGTTGCCGGACAAGCCTGGAGCGCTGCGCGCCTGGCGCTCGCTGTTGAGCCACGGCGTCTACACCAATCTGATCGCGCCCCCGGCATCTCCGGACGGCCGCAGCTACCTGCGCCTGAGCATCAGCGCGGCCCACACCGACGAGCAGATCGACCAAATCGTCGAGAGCCTCGCCCAAGTCCTGCGCGAGTCTCCCGCAGCCGCCGTAGGATAAAGGAACACCCTAGCCCCCACTGCTGGCTCAGTTGCCGAACGGCGCCGGACCAGGCAGGCGAGAGACTGAAGGCGGTTTTTGCGCAAGCAAAAGAAACCGACGGCTCACGCCGATCTGAGTTGGCAGAAGCCGGGCGCCGGAACCGGGCCCGGATTAAGCCGTCTTCGTTGGATCGGAGTCGACTACCTAAACCCCCCAAGCCGGTAGACCTTCCATAGCAGTGGCCAGGCGAAAATCAGCGGATAGCGGCGCTGGCGTTCGGTCGGCGTCACGCGCACGCCCGAATGGCGCTCAATCTTCCACAGCAGGTAATCGAGCGGATCGTCGAAGGTCAGCGTGGCCTTGCACAGGCGGGCGAACGACAACAGCCTGCCCTGCGCGCGCCGCAGCCACCAGCTAAACTGCGCCAGACGCCGCGCCTTTGGTGCATGCTCGGCCGCGTAGCCGGCCTCGTTAGAGGCGGTGAGAATCGCCGGTTGCTCGCGCGCCAGCGCCGCGGTCACGGCATCGAAATATTCCGGCTCGGCGTGATACAGGGTCTCGGCGCGGCCGACGGTCTCGCTGCGAAACTCGCAGCGATAGGTCATCGCCAGTCCGGTGGTCCACAGCTCGCGGGCCGAGAAATACGGCCCCATCAGCGGCGCGACGCGCTTGGCGAAGGTCGAAACGGCGGCCTGCACCGTCGCCGCCACTCGCTCGCCGACGGCTTGATCGCGGGCATACAGCAGGCGGCTTGGCTGGGCGAACCGGGCCCAAAAATAGGAATGAAAATCATCCCGCGCGCCGGACTCGAACCGGACCAGGCGCACGGTGGTGCATTTCGCGCGCAGCGTCTTGCCGTCGATCGTCAGTCGCAGGTGGTATACGTTGGGGGGCAGCAGCGTCGCGGCGGCGGCCTGCCATCTGGACAGGGCCGTGTAGCGGTCCACGAGCACGTAGAAATCCGGCGGCGAGTCGCGCTCGCCGCGCAGATAGGAACCGTACAGCAGCACCGCGAGCAGGGACGGCCCGTAGCGCCGCTCGATTTCCGACACCCAGGCGTCAAGGATCGGCTCCGGACCGCTGCCCCGCGCCTCCAGACGCCGCCGTATCAGCGATTGGAGCGGGCTAACGTCGGACATAGGCGCCACGGGTGCTGGCAAACGTCTGGAACGCGTGAGCGTGATCCCGTTGCGCGGCTTCCGCGTCGCGAAGCCAGGACTCCAGCGGCCCGTGCCGCCAGCGCGCGAGCGCGCCCTGGGCCAGGCGCAGCGCCAGCACCGCGGTGGTGCCCGCGGTCCAGGCGGCCACCGCGACGAATGCCCAGTCCGGACGCCCGATCAGGGTGAAGGCGGTCAACAGGATCAGGCACGGATTGCGGCGCGCGGTCACCAGCCGAAAATAGGCGTCGAACGGGCGCCAGGTGAAGATGCTGACGTCCCCGAGGAGTTGGAACGCGCCCTCGGCGGCGCGCCCGACGACGTAACCGATCACGATGATCCAGCTCAATTCGATCGTCCCGAGGCCCAAGATCGGAGTCAGACCCTGAAGCGACAGGCCCCAGAAAACGTACCAGAACGGGGGATGCAGCAGATCCATGCCGTGATCGAGCAGGTGACCGATCAGGCTCGAGCGCACGGTGACCCGCGCCAGCTTGCCGTCCACCGTGTCGAGAAACGTCATCACCCAACCGGCCGCCAGCCCGGTCAGGTAATGGCCGTGCGCGAACGCCACGCCGGCGGCGAGCATCAGCAGCACGCCGGTAACGGTCACCGCGTTCGGGGTCACCCCGAGCCGGGCGCACAGACGAACCATACGCTTGGCCGGAGCCGGCCATAGCCATTTGGTCACCAGGTCGGTGATGCCCTTGTAGGCGTTACCGTAAAGTTCGTCCTCCAGCGCCGCGCGGCGCGCGGCCGAGACCGGCTCCAGCAGCGGCGGCTCGGAGCGACGCAGATAGCCGTCGAAGGCGCTCAAATCGGCCGGTTCGATGACCTCCAGGTCCGCCGGCAGCTCGGCGGCTCCGGTCTCCAGGACCGGCAGCAGCTCGGAAAGCCGGCGCCCCTGAACCAGGGCTGCCGCGAGCCTGCCGTCGGTCGGGCAGCGCAGCACGCGTCCGGGTTGCTCGAGCAGCGTCTTGAGCGTACGCGCCTCAAACAGATAGTCGGCCCGCACCAGAAGCACGCGATCGTCGGCGCCGATCCGGTCCCGATCCGTGGTCCATTGGACTCCGCCGATCTCCTCGATCAGGCGGCGCAGACGCTCCTTGGCGGGCACCCCCCAAAGCTCGATCGCCGTCTCGCCCAACGCATAGCAAAAAACGCTCATGATATACTGCGCACGCTCCGGGTCGATTGCTGGACGGCGGGTGACGAAAGGACGAAATTATAGTCAGGCCCAGCAGCGCCGGCAAAGAAACCCGCGATGCGCCTGATCCATCTGACCGACCTCCACCTGACCTCGTTGGCCGACCAGTCTTTCTGGCGTTTGCGTGGAAAGCGCCGTCTCGGTTACCTGTCGTGGTCGCGCCATCGACGCCTCATTCACCTGCCCGCGGTCCTCGACCGGCTGATTGACGCGGTGGCCGGCGAGGGCGCCGACCAGATCCTGATCAGCGGCGACCTGGTTCAGCTTGGCCTCGCGCGCGAGATCGAGGACGCGCGCGAATGCCTGCAGCGGATCGGCCCGCCGGAATCGGTGACCGTGGTGCCGGGCAACCACGACCTGTATGCCGGCGACTCGTGGGCCTCGGTCCGGCGATGCTGGAGCGAGTACCTGCACCTTCCGTCGTCGTCGGCCGAACGCGCCGAGGGCTACCCGCTGGTTCGCCAATTCGGCGAAATCGACCTGATCGGACTGTCGAGCGCCTGCCCGACGCCGGCGCTGATGGCGTCCGGGCGGCTGGGCGTCGGCCAGATGCGACGCCTGACCGAACTGGTGGCCGGCGGCCGCGAGCGTTTCCGCTGTCTGCTGCTGCATCATCCGCCGCTGCCCGGCGTGGTGCCGCGGCGCAAGGCCCTGGCCGACGACGGGACGCTGGCGGCGCTGATTCAAAGCGCTCCGGTACACCTGGTGCTCCACGGTCACGTACACCGCAACTGCGAGCGCCGGCTCGATCAGGCGGTCGTCTACGGCACCGCGTCGGCCTCGAGCGCCAGCGAG
>JBFGYD010000078.1:0-8071 GCA_041587615.1 Lysobacterales bacterium | reverse complement strand
TCGACGAGGCGCCGTCTTTCAGGATCTCGATCCGCTTGATGATCGCGACCGGGAAGTTGTTCAGGTCCACGATTCCGGCCAGGTTGGCCGTGAACCGGCGACCGTTAAGCAGCACCAGCGCTCGCCGCGATCCCAGATTCCGCAGGTCCAGGCGGGCCTCGCCGTTGCCACCGCCGTTAAAACGGGTATTTAGCGAAGCTCCGGCGACCGGCAGACGCTGCAGCAGATCACCCACCGAGGTCAGACCGGTGCGCTCGATCTCTTCGCGCTGAATGACGAACACTGGCGACGCGCTTTCGATGTCGGCCCGCTTGATCCGCGAACCGGTCACCTCGACGGCGTCCAGCGGCTCGCGCTGCGGGGCCTGGTCCTGAGCCAGAGCCGGGGCGCCCCCCAGACCGGCCGCGGCGCCACCGCTCAGCATCAGGCAAACGAATCGCGGCATGCTCATTTCAGTCATGCGATCCTCTCGCCCCCCATTACGATTGGCCCGAAGGACCCGTTTAGATTTCGTTAATATTTTGCAAAAAATGCGTTAAGAACTGCCAATTCTGCGGCACCGGGCGCTTGCCGGCAACAAAAAAATCCCGCAGCCCGGAGACCGCGGGCTTCTGGATGTTGCGAAAAGTGCTGTATGAAGGTCTTCGTACATCCGGCCGGATCACTCGCCCAAGGCTGAGAACAAGGGCAGCCGGCCGAGTTCCCGGGGCCCTGGATCTTTGGGTGAGGGGACTTTAGGCAGAGGCAAATTGTTGGGGGATTGTGGCAATGTGAGCTATAGTGAAAGAAGTACGTCGTATTTCATACGTAAGTTTTCGTTTTTAAAATCAGATACGAGGTGACTAGCATATGGCTGCCGTCGTGACCGAACGCCGCAAACTGCGACCCGACATCGTCCGCCGGCTCGACCGGGCCCGCAAATTTGTCGAGGACAATTACGATCGGCACATCCAGCTTGACGACATTGCCGCCTCGGCCTTCATGTCAAGCGCCCATTTTCTGCGTCAGTTCAAGCAGCAGTTCGACATTACGCCCTACCAGTACCTGACCGAATGTCGGCTGCGGGCGGCGCAGAAGTTGCTGATCGACACCGAGATCGCAATCACCGACATCGTGTTTGCCAGCGGGTTTGGCAATCGCAGCGCGTTCTCCCGCTTGTTCAAGGAACGCTGCGGCGTCTCGCCGCTCGAGTTCCGGCGCCGCTACCGGGTCAGGATAACGACCCGCTCAACACCGGCGCCGCTCAGTGGAACTCATGCAATGTCCCGGTTAGGCTAGCAGTCGCTCAACCAAGCGACGGAGCTAGCTGGTGGCACTTTATCGGACCCCCCAACGGGCCGCCGGATGACCGCGCCCGCGGTCCGCCGGGCGGGTCTGAACGACCTTGACCAGCTCACCGAGCTGTTCGACGGCTACCGCGTCTACTACGGCCAGCCCTCGGACCCTGGTCGCGCCCGCGGGTTTCTCGAACAGCGCATTCGGCGGCAGGAATCGGTCATCCTGGTGGCCGAGTCGAACGGCCGCGCGGTCGGATTTACCCAGCTCTTTCCGAGCTTTTCCAGCGTCTCCACCGCTCGTATCTGGATCCTCAACGACCTGTTCGTTGAACGGGGCGCGCGCCGGCGCGGAGTCGCGGCAGCGCTGCTGGAAGGGGCCCGGGCGCACGCGAGCGACAGCGGCGCCGTGCGCCTGGTTCTGGAAACTCTGCCCGCAAACAAACCGGCCCAGAGCCTGTACGAACGCACCGGCTGGGTGCGCGACGGCACCTGGCATTACGTGCTCGAGCTGTCCTCACCGTAGCCCGCTTATTGCACGACCTTCGCCGGGTTCAGCCCAGCGCAAAGTCCAGATCGGCGACCAGATCGTCCAAGTCTTCGATTCCTACCGACAGTCGGATCAGAGAATCGGAGATGCCGATCTGGGCGCGCTTGGCCGCCGGCACCGAGGCGTGGGTCATGATCGCCGGATGGTTGACCAGGCTCTCGACGCCGCCCAGAGATTCGGCCAGCGCGAACAGCCGGCAGCGCTCCAGCATCTGCCTCGCCGCATCGAGCCCGCCCCTGATCTCAAACGAAACGATACCGCCGTATCCGCTCATCTGGCGCCCGGCCAGCGCGTGCTGCGGGTGCTCGGCCAAGCCCGGGTAAATGACGCGCGCGACGCGTGGATGATCGCACAGCCAGCCTGCGATGCGGCCGGCGCTGGCGCAGTGACGCTCCATTCTGAGTGCGAGCGTCTTGATCCCGCGCAGCGCGAGGAACGCGTCGAATGGTCCCGCGATCGCGCCAATCGAGTTTTGCAGAAAGGCGAGCTTTTCGGCCAGTTCCGCCTCCGCCACCGCGACCACGCCGCCGATCATGTCGGAGTGGCCGTTGAGGTACTTGGTCGCCGAGTGCACGACGATGTCGGCGCCCTGTTCCAGCGGCCGCTGCAGGATCGGGGTCGCAAAGGTGTTGTCGACCACCAGCAGCAGGCGATGGCGGCAAGCGAATTCGGCGACCCTGGCGATGTCGACGATCTTCAGCATCGGGTTGCTCGGCGTTTCCAGCCAGATCATGGCCGTCTCGGGACGCCGCCAGCGCTCGAGATCGGTATCCTCATCGATGTCGATGAAATCGAAGCTTAAGCCCGCGCTGCGCTGGCGCACGCGCCGAAACAATCGGAACGTGCCCCCATAAAGGTCGTCCAGTGCAATCACGTGGGCACCGTGATCGAGCAATTCCAGCACGGAAGCGGTAGCCGCCATGCCGGATGCGAAACCGAATCCGGCCACCCCACCCTCGAGGTCCGCCACGCAGCGTTCGTAGGCCATCCGAGTCGGATTCTGGGTCCGCGAGTACTCGAAACCCTGATGCTGCCCCGGGCTGCGCTGGACGTAGGTCGAGGTCGCGAAGATCGGCGTCATGATGGCGCCGGTGCCCGGGTCCGGTTGCTGGCCGGCGTGAATGGCGCGGGTCCCCAGACCCAGCTTGTGTTCGTTGCTCATGCGTGCTCCTAGGGTCCTGTCCCGCAAATTGCTTTGCGCGCTCAGCAAGGCCGCCGGCAAGGCGCGGCGCAATGCGCCTTGTCCTACAGGGCACTAACGGGTCAGCGAGCGCCCGCCGCCGTTCGACGGGCTCCGCCGGTCAGCCGTGGCGGCGGCGCAGATAGTTCAGCAGATCGATGCGCGTGATCAGCCCGAGGAAACGGTCGTCGTCCATGACGATGGCGACCTCGCCGGCGTCGAAGATCGGCAGTAGGTCGGCCAGCGCCGCGTCCACCTGGACGAAATCCAGCTCCCGCGTCATCGCGCTGGACACCGGATCGGCGAAGCGCTCCTCGTGCTCATAGACCGCCAGCAGCAGATCCGACTCGTCGATGATGCCCACGATCTGTTCGCCTTCCATCACCGGTAGCTGCGACACGTCGTACAGCTTCATTCGCGCGTACGCGGTGTTGAGCGGTTCGTTGACCCCCACGGTGACCGTATCGTGCGCCCAGTAGGGTCGCATGATCAGGTCTCTCAGATCGCCGGTGGGGGTGCGCTCGAGAAAGCCGTTGTCAAGCATCCAGTAGTCGTTGTACATCTTCGACAGGTACTTGTTACCGGTGTCGCAAACTAAGCTCAGCACCCGCTTCGGCGATTCCTGCTCCCGGCAGTAGCGTAGCGCCGCGGCGAGCAGCGTGCCGGTCGACGACCCGCCGAGAACGCCTTCCTTCAGCAGCAGTTCTCGTCCCATCAGGAAGCTCTCGCGGTCGTCGATCGCGTAGGCCTTGGCGACCCGGCTGAAGTCGCTGATCACCGGCAGGAAATCCTCGCCGATTCCCTCGACCAGCCAACTGCTGGTTTTTTCGTTGAGCCTACCCTCGTTGACGTATTCGGCAATGATCGAACCGACCGGATCGGCGACCACCAGCTGCACCCGCGGCGCCGTGGCGGCGAAAAAATTTGACAGTCCGGTAATCGTGCCACTGGAGCCAACCCCGACCACCACCGCATCGAGCCGGCCCTCCATCTGCTGCCAGATCTCGGGTCCGGTCAGCTCCTCGTGAGCTTTCGGATTGTGCGGATTGCCGAACTGATTGATGAAGTAAGCGTTGTCGGTCCGCTCGGCGATCGCCTGGGCCAGGTCCTGATAGTAGTCCGGGTGACCCTTGACCACGTCGGAGCGGGTCAGGATGACCTCGGCGCCCATCGCCTTCAGGTTGAAGATCTTTTCCCGGCTCATTTTGTCCGGCACCACCAGGATCAGTCGGTATCCTTTTTGCGCTGCGACCAGCGCCAGCGCCAGCCCGGTGTTACCGGCGGTGCCTTCGACCAGGGTCGCTCCGGGTTTGATCCGGCCTTCCCGCTCGGCCGCGTCGATCATGTGCAGTCCGATCCGATCCTTGATCGAACCGCCGGGGTTGACGCTCTCCAGCTTCAGAAACAGCTCGCACGGTCCGGTATCGAGCCGGTTGACCCTGACGATCGGCGTGTTTCCGATCAGGTCCAGGACGTTGTCGTGCACGTTCACTAGCTTAGAGACTTCCCGGAATGATCCGGGAAGCCGTCGGCGGATTGCTTGCGAGGGGTGGTGTTAACTGGTGCTTGCGTATTGGCTGTTCAAAATCCAGGCCAGCCGGTCTTTTGCTCTGAGCTTTTCTTTCTTCAACTTCACCAGTGCCAGATCTTCCATCGGGTGAAGGCCGATTTCGGCCTCGTGCACCTGCTTGTCGAGCTCCTGGTGCTTGTTGTATAGGCGACGAAATTCAATGTTCTCTCCGAGCATCCTTTCGACTTCATCCTGCCTGTTCTCGAACATATGGCACCCTCCTTTGTCAGCATCGGTTGGAATTGGGGTTGAAGCGCACCGCGTGGCTCACGGCCGCTCTGGTCTTTTCGGAATCGGATCGCAGGTCGGTCTTCGCGCTGCCCGGGGCTGGGAGCGCCGCTCAATCGGTAGACACCAATTAGACGTGGACCGGCTCATGCGTATTCATGGGACGCTCCTTGATCGCTGGATTCGTCCGCTGTCAAAGGTAGCGCAATTCCGCCTTCACGGCAACGAAAACCCGGCACCGGCAACCGGCCAGCAGCTAGCCCTGGTTTTTGTTCAGAATGATGATCTCCACCCGCCGATTCTGCTGGCGTCCGTTTTCCAGGTCGTTGCCGGCGATCGGGAACGCCTCGCCAAGGCCGACGGCCTGCAGCCGGTCCGCGGCAACGCCGCGGTCGATCAGCGCTTCGCGGACCGCTTCGGCGCGGGCCTGCGACAGCTTGATATTGAAATCCTCGCTGCCACGGCTGTCGGTGTGCCCCTCGATGCTGATCGTGTGGTCGGGGTACTGGCCGAGGAACTGCACCAGTCGATCGAGATTGGCCAGTGCCGCGGCCTTGAGGTCGGATCGCCCGTATTCGAACAATACGTCACCGAGGGTGAACATAAGGCCGCGGCTGGTCTCGCGGGCCTGCAGGTTCTCCAGCTGGCGACGTAGCGAATCGGCCGCCGCCGCTGCCAGTTCCGCTTCCTGCCGCGCCAGGTCGGCTTCCCGCCCTTGAGCCTCCGCCAATCGCCTGGCTCGGGCGGCCTCCTCACGGGCCAGCTCCGCTTCCCGCTCGGCCTGCTGCGAATAGGCTTTGGCCTGCTCTACTTCCTTGAGCGCGCGTTCGGTCTCCTCGCTGCGCGCGATGCTCTCTCGCCGCAGCCGCTCGGCCTCGGCCCGCGCCAGCTCGGCCTCCCGGATGGAAGCCTCGAGCAAAATGCGATCACGCTCGCGCCCCAGCTCGATCAGTTGGGCCCGCTCCGCGCCCTCGTTGGCGCGCGCCCTGGCGATGTCAATCCGGCGCTGGGCCAGATACAGGTAATGTTCGCGGATCTCGGCGTTGCCGCCGGAGTGCTGCTGATAATCGCGAACGGCTGCCTCCGCGGCCTGGAGTTCGGCGGCCGCGTGCCGTCGAACCTCGTCGTTGTCGCGCAATTCCCTTAGATCGGCGCTGATCCGTTCGGCACCCAGATCCCGCTGCGGCGCGCTGGCGCATGCGGCTAGCAGCAAGATCGCGGCAACCAGGCTCGCGCCCCGCATCAGCCGCCTCCCCCGGCGTCGAGTTCGCGCTCCAGCTCGGCGTTGCTGCGGCGCTGCGCCCGAGTCGCCTCGCGCGCCTTGGCGGCGGCCGATTTGACCACCGCCAGCTCGCTGTTGATGCTCGATTGGAGGGCCAGCCGCCGCGCGCGCTGATAATCGCGATCCGCCACCGCCAATCGCGCTCCCGCCAGCTTTTCGCGCGCAAATCGTATTTCCAACGGCGCGTGTTCCACGGCTCCGGCCGCCTCGGCCTGGGCGATCGCGGCCACGGCCGAGTTCAAGAACGCGGTATCCGGCGGATTCGAGGCGCAGGCGCAAAATAGCAGCGCCAGCGCGCCCGAGCTGATGATTCTTTGCATGCTCACGACAAGGACTAGTTTGTGAACTCCTCGGCGGCAATGCAAGTTTCTGAGACGGGGCAAAAGCGGTATCATAACCGCGCTGGTGGAAGCGCCCTGGCGAGTGCCGCCGGAGGCCGGCGAAGGGACATTGGGATGGACATCGGTTATTTCCTCAAGCTGATGAAGGAAAAGAACGCCTCGGACATGTATTTGTCCAGCGGCGCGCCGGTGAGCATCAAAGTCGAGGGACGCATCTTCCCTCTGGGCAAGGCCGGCCTGCCCCCGGGGATGGTCAAGAAAATCGCCTATTCGCTGATGGACGAGGGGCACGTGCCCTATTTCGAGGAGCACCTGGAGCTGAACCTGGCGATTTCGATCAAGGACGCGGGCCGGTTCCGGGTCAACGTGTTCCGCCAACGCGGCGAAGTGAGCATGGTGATCCGCGCCATCAAGGCCGAGATCCCCACTCTCGCCGACCTGTATCTGCCCGATCGCCTGAATCAGATGGTCATGGAAAACCGCGGTCTGATCCTGGTGGTCGGCGCCACCGGCTCCGGCAAATCGACCACGCTGGCGGCGATGATCGATCACCGTAACGCCAATTCCAGCGGCCATATCCTGACGATAGAAGACCCGATCGAGTTTCTGCACCGGCACAAGAAATCGATCGTCAACCAGCGCGAAATCGGGATCGATACCCACAACTACAAAAACGCGCTGAAGGCCGCGCTCCGCGAGGCACCCGACGTGCTGCTGATCGGCGAAATCCTGGACTCCGAGACCATGGAGGCGGCTCTGTCTTTTGCCGAGACAGGGCACCTCGTGCTGGCCACGCTGCACTCCAACAACGCCGATCAGACCATGGACCGGGTGCTCAATTTCTTTCCCGAGTCGATGTACAAGCAGGTGCTGCAAAACCTGTCATTGAACCTGAAATCGATCGTGTCTCAGCGCCTGGTCATGGCCAAGACCGGCAAGCGCCGGGCGGCGGTCGAGATCCTGGTCAACACGGCGATGATCCGGGACATGATCCGGCGCGGAGAAATCGCCGATCTGAAGGAAGCGATGGACAAATCCCTGGACGAGGGGATGCAGACTTTCGACCAGTCGCTGTTTTCGCTTTACAAGGACGGGACGATCGAGCTGGAGGAAGCGCTCAGCAAGGCCGATTCGCGCGACGGTCTGCAGCTCAAGATCAAGCTTGCCGAGGGCGTCTCGGGCGAGGAGCCGTCGGAATTCTCCGACGATCTGCTGTACGACCCCTCGAGCTTCTAGCGCTCCGCGTCCGGCTGATTTTCCGGTTCGGCCCGGTTGAACGCCGGTTCGGCCAAGCAGTTATCGTAGATCCGCTGGATTTCCGGATAGGGTATCAAGTCGGTCTCGAATCGCAGCGCGTTGTAAACCTGCGGCACCAGGAAACAGTCGGCCAGGGTCGGGTAGTCGCCCTCGCAGAAATCGCCCGTGGTCGGGCTCTGCACCAGCAGGGCCTCGAACGCCCGGAAGCCCTCGGCGATCCAATACTGATACCAGTCCTGCTTGCGCCTCCCTTTGACGCTCAGCTCCTTTTCCAGAAACATCAGCACCCGCAGATTGTTCAGCGGGTGGACGTCGCAGGCGATGATCTGGGCCAGCGAGCGCACCCGCGCCCGGGCGCGGATCTCAGCCGGCAGCAGCGGCACGTCGGG
>JBFGYD010000077.1:0-8103 GCA_041587615.1 Lysobacterales bacterium | reverse complement strand
CAGGAATGCCGATTTCGGCTGAATCGCAATCGCTGCGCGGGCAGGTCCCGGACGCCGGTGGGCACTTCGGCCAGTTCGGCGGCAGCTACGTGGCCGAGACCCTGATGGCTTCGCTCGAGGTTCTCGCCGGGCACTATCTCGCGCTGCGTGACGATCCGGTTTTTCGGGCCGAATTCGAACGCGACCTGCGTGAATACGTCGGCCGTCCGTCGCCGATCTACCACGCCGAGCGACTGAGCCAAAAGCTCGGCGGAGCGCAAATCTTCTTGAAGCGCGAGGACCTGAACCACACCGGAGCGCACAAGATCAACAACACCGTCGGCCAGGCGCTGCTGGCCAAGCGTCTCGGCAAGACCCGGATTATCGCCGAAACCGGCGCCGGGCAGCACGGCGTTGCGTCGGCAACCGTGGCGGCCCGTCTCGGGATGGAGTGCGTGGTCTACATGGGCACCGAGGACATTCGGCGGCAGGCTCCGAACGTCTACCGGATGCGCCTGCTCGGGGCCGAGGTCGCCCCGGTGGAATCCGGCTCGAAGACCCTGAAGGACGCGCTCAACGAGGCACTGCGCGACTGGGTCACCAACGTCGACGACACTTTTTACATCATCGGCACGGTGGCCGGACCGCACCCGTACCCGCTGCTGGTGCGTGATTTCAACGCCGTGGTCGGGCGCGAGGCGCGCGCGCAGATGCTGGAGCGCGAGGGCTGTCTGCCTGATGCGCTCGTCGCCTGCGTCGGCGGCGGCTCGAACGCGATCGGCCTGTTTCATGCGTTTCTCGACGATCCCGAGGTCGCGCTGGTCGGGGTCGAGGCGGCGGGCCGGGGGCTGGCCGGCGGCCAACACGCCGCGTCGCTGTGCGCCGGCAGGATCGGCGTCCTGCACGGCAACCGCACCTATCTGCTCGACGACGAGCACGGTCAGATTCGACCGACCCACTCGATCTCGGCGGGTCTCGACTATCCGGGCGTGGGCCCCGAGCACGCCTGGCTCAAGGACATCGGCCGGGCCCGCTACGTGGGCGCCGGCGACGATGAGGCGCTGGCGGCTTTCCACGAACTTTGCCGGGTGGAAGGCATCATTCCGGCGCTGGAGAGCGCCCACGCGCTGGCCCACGCGATGAAAATGGCGAAAGAGATGACGCCGCGTGAGCGTATCCTGGTCAACCTGTCGGGCCGGGGTGACAAGGACGTCAACACCGTGGCTGCGATCGAGGGCATCCAGCTGTGAGCCGGATCGATCAGCGTTTTGCCCGCCTTGGCGGTCGCCGCCCGGCGCTGGTTCCTTACCTCGCGGCGGGCGATCCCGACCCGGAATCGACCGTGCCGCTGATGCACGGCCTGGTGGCGGCGGGGGCCGACCTGATCGAACTCGGGGTTCCTTTTTCCGATCCGATGGCCGACGGTCCGGTGATCCAAGCCGCCTGTGAGCGGGCGCTGGCCCACGGTACCGACCTCGACACGGTGTTCGAGCTGATGGCCCGCTTCCGGCGCGACGACGATGAAACGCCGGTGGTGCTGATGGGCTACATGAACCCGATCGAGCGCTACCGTCCGGAGCGGTTCCTAAAGCGCGCGGCCGAGGCCGGCGTCGACGGCGTGCTGATCGTCGATCTGCCGCCCGAGGAGGCGGCGGTTTTCAACCAGGCGGCGCGTAAATCGGGCCTCGATCAGATTTTTCTGATTTCGCCCACGACCACGGAACGTCGCATCCGGATGATCTGCGAACTGGCCTCGGGCTTCGTTTATTATGTCGCGCTGAAGGGAATTACGGGCGCGTCGCATCTGGTTGCCACCGAGGTCGGAGCCGCGCTGGACCGGATTCGGGCTCAAACGAGGTTGCCGGTCGGCGTGGGTTTCGGAATCAAGACCGCGCGCGATGCCGCCCAGCTGGCGCTTTGGGCAGACGCGGTGGTGGTCGGCAGCGCGCTCATCGAGCGAATCGCCGCGGCCGAACGGTCGCGGGCGGTGGCCGCCGCGGGTGCGTTCCTGGAGCCCATTCGCGATGCCCTGGTGGAGGCTGCCGCGCGCCGCAAACGAGCGGCGGTACAATAAGCTCATGAGCTGGTTAAAGAAACTGATGCCTTCACGAATCCGCACCGAAGGAGGAAAAAAGAAGCAGGTTCCCGAGGGCGTCTGGAGCAAGTGCGTACGCTGTGCCGGGGTCCTGTATCGGCCCGAGCTGGAGCGCAACGCCGAGGTCTGCCCGAAATGCGGGCACCACATGCCGATCGGCGCCCGGGAGCGGCTGGCAATTTTTTTCGACGAGGGCAGCGGCACGGAACTGGCGGCCGGGCTCGAGCCGCTGGACGCACTCAAATTCAAGGATTCCAAGAGCTATAAGAGCCGCCTGAGCCAGGCTCAAAAGGCGACCGGGGAGAAGGATGCGCTGGTGGCCATGCACGGCACCCTCGAGGGTCGCTCGGTGGTCGCCAGCGCGTTCGAGTTTCGATTCATGGGCGGCTCGATGGGATCAGTCGTGGGCGAGCGCTTCAAGCGAGCGGCGGAGTTCGCGCTGGAGCAGCACGCGCCGCTGATCAATTTCTCCGCCACCGGCGGGGCGCGGATGCAGGAAGCGCTGTATTCGCTGATGCAGATGGCCAAGACCAGCGCGGTCCTGGCGCGGCTGTCCGCGGCCGGGGTTCCTTACATCTCGGTCTTGACCCACCCGACCACCGGCGGGGTGTCGGCCAGCCTGGGTATGCTCGGCGACGTGATCATCGCCGAGCCTGGCGCCTTGATTGGTTTCGCCGGTCCCCGGGTGATCGAGCAGACCGTCCGCGAGACCCTGCCGGAAGGATTCCAGCGCAGCGAATTCCTGCTCGAGAAAGGGGCGATCGACATGATCGTCGACCGTCGCGAGATGCGCACCAAGATCGCGGCGCTGCTCGGGCTGCTGTGCGACCGGCCCGAACCGGCGCCGGTCGCCGCCGTCGACGAGGCGGAAGAGGAATAGACGCCGGCCACGCAACGGACGCAGCCCCCTCGGCTTCGGCGTCTCTGGCCCGGTGGTTGGAGTACATCCAGTCGCTCCATCCGCGTGCGATCGATCTCGGTCTGGAGCGGGTCGCAACGGTCTATCGCCGGCTGGACGCGCCACGGCCGGCCACGCTGGTCATCGCCGTGGGCGGGACCAACGGCAAGGGATCCTGCGTTGCGCTGCTGGAATCGATCCTGCGTCACGCCGGCTTCAAGGTCGGGGCTTACACCTCACCGCATTTGTTGAGATTCACCGAACGCCTCCGGATCGACGGTCGGGACAGTAGTGATGACCAGTGGTGCGGGGCGCTCGAGCGGGTCGAGCGCCGGCGCGGCGGCGATCCGCTGACCTATTTCGAATTTGCCACGTTGGCGGCGGTGTCGATCCTGGCGACGGCCCGCGTGGACGTGGCGCTGCTCGAGGTGGGCCTTGGCGGCCGCCTCGACGCGGTCAACGCGATCCCGGCCGACGCGGCGCTGATCAGTGCCATCGACATCGACCATGTCGACTGGCTTGGCCCCGACCGCGAGTCCATCGGACGGGAAAAAGCGGGCCTGTATCGCCCTGGAAGGCTGGCTGTTTGCGCCGATCGCGATCCCCCGATCGGGCTGCGACGCCGGGCCGAACGTATCGGCGCGCGCTATTTTCAGGCGGGACGGGAATTCGACCGGGACGTTGGTCCGGATACTTGGACTTGGCGCGGCCCGTCCCGTTCGCTGCCCGGCTTGCCGCCGCCCGGGCTGGCCGGCCGCTTCCAAATCGACAACGCCGCCGGCTGCCTGATGGTGCTGTCCGGGCTGGGTCTGCTGGAACAGATCTCCCCGGCGCAGGTCGGCCGAGGCCTGCGTCATGCGCGGCTTCGAGGCCGGCTGCAGCGGGTGCTTCGGGCGCCCGAACTGATCGTGGATGTCGGCCACAACCCGTCCGCGGCGCGGGCGATCGCGGACTGGCTGACGGAACGGCCGGCGCGAGGACGCACCAGCGTCGTGCTCGGGATGCTGAAAACCAAAGATGCGGCCGGTTTCGTCGCTCCGCTGGCGCCGCTGACGGACCGCTGGTACTTGACCTCTTTGCCGACGGCACAGAGCCTGACCGCGAAGGAGCTGGCCGCCGCGTTGCCGGCAGCCAGTCAAGTCCATGGCTTTTTCGATCGGGTCGAACATGCGCTGGAACGTGCCCTTAGGCTGAGCCGGCCTGACGATCGGGTGGTGGTTCTGGGCTCGTTCCACACGGTGGCCGCGGCGCTGTGCCACGTGCACGACCCCGCTCTGGCCGCGCGAGACCGTGGCGATGTTCCGGTATAATGCGCTCTTTTCGGGGATCACTTGAGCCCAAATGGACGTCGCACTAAAGCAACGGTTGGTGGGAGCCTCGGTCCTGGTGGCGCTGGGCGTGATTCTGATTCCGATGCTGCTCGAGGGTCCGAGAAACGGCCGCGATCAGGCCGCCATTCCGATCCCGGATCAACCCGAGCGAAATTTCGAGACCCGCCTGCTGCCGGTCGACCCGTCCGAGTCTGCCGCGGCTGAGCCGGAGGAACCCGTGCCCGCGTCGGGCGCGCGCGAGGTGGTTGCCGTCGGCACCGGGCCGGCGGCGGCCTCTCCGGAGCCTCCCGCCGAGGCCGCCGATGCGGCTGAACGATGGGTTTTGCAGCTCGGCAGCTTCGGCAACGCCGCCAACGCCGCTCGCCTGATCGAATCGCTCGAGCAGGCGGGCTGGGACGCCTATCAGGAGAAGGTAGAGGTGGCCGACCATACGCTCTACCGGGTTCGGGCCGGCACTTGGTCCAGCAAGGCCGAGGCCGCCGCCGAGGGGATTCGGATCGCAGCCCGCTTCGAGGACCTGGACATCAGTCTGCGGCAGCTCGACGGCGACGCGGAGCCGACGCCCGCGAACCTGAGAGGCTGGCTGGTTCAGGTCGGCAGCTTCGCCCAGGAACAGAATGCTTATCAGCTCCGCGACCGCCTGCGCGCGGGGGGAATCGCGGCTCACGTGGTGGCGGTAGAGGCGGCATCCGGCGGCGGCTTCAAGGTCCGTGTCGGTCCGGAACTGGACCGCGCCAGCGCCCAGCGCCAGCGCGAGCGCCTGCGCACGGAATTCGGGCTCAACGGCATCCTCGTCGACCATCCATGAACTGGGCGGATTACGCCATCCTCGCGCTGATCGGGATTTCGGTCGTGATCGGTCTGATCCGAGGGTTCGTGCGCGAGGTCATGGCGCTGGCGGTGTGGCTGCTGGCATTTTGGGTGGCATTCAGCTTCGCCGACGACGGCGCGGCCTTGCTGAGCGAACGAGTCACGCTGCCCTCGGCGCGACTGGCGATTGCGTTTGCGGTGTTGTTTGTCGCCACGCTGGTCGTCGGCGCCGTGGTCAACTTCGTGATCAGCAAGATGGTCCGCTGGACCGGACTCACCGGCTCCGATCGCTTTCTCGGCCTCTTATTCGGGGCGGCTCGTGCCGTAGTGCTGATCACGGCCCTGGTCATGGTCGCGGGCCTGACCCCGCTGCCGCGCGATCCTTGGTGGGGGCAATCGCTGCTGCTGCCGGCTTTCCAGTCGCTGGCCGAATGGGCCGCGGCGTATCTGCCCGAGGACGTGCGGGATTACTTTGACTACGACCTGGAGGCGCTCATCGAGCCGCCTCCGGTGGTGGAACTCTAAACGCGGAGAGGCGGCGCGCTATGTGCGGCATCATCGGCATCGTGGGCGAAGCGGTCGCGCCCCAGATCTACGAGGGCATGACGGTCCTCCAACATCGCGGCCAGGACGCGGCCGGGATTGCCACCAGCCACGCGGGCAAGATCTTCATGCGGCGCGACAGAGGGCTGGTGCGCGACGTGTTTCAGGGTCAGGACATCGCGCGCCTGCCTGGCAACGCCGGCATCGGCCACGTCCGTTACCCGACCGCCGGCTGCGACTCGGCCGAGGAAGCGCAGCCACTGTACGTCAACTCGCCGTTCGGGATCGCCCTGGCTCACAACGGCAACCTGACCAACGCGCTCAAGCTCAAGGAAGAGCTGTTCGTGGCCGATCGCCGCCATATCAACACCGATTCCGATTCGGAGGTGCTGCTGAACGTGCTCGCGCACGAGTTGCAGATGCAGCCGGGGCTGCGGCTGACGCCGGCGCAGGTATTCGCCGCCGTTTCCGAATTGCACCGGCGCTGCAGCGGTGGCTACGCGCTGATCGCGCTGTTTCCCGGCTACGGCGTGCTCGCGGTGCGCGACCCGCACGGCATCCGCCCGGTGGTCTACGGGGTGCGCGAGACTCCCCATGGCAAGCAGTACGCGATCGCCTCCGAGAGCGTTGCGCTGGATGCGCTGGAGTACGAATTGGTGCGCGACCTGGCGCCGGGCGAGGCGCTGTTCATCACGCTGGACGGCGCGCTTCACTCTCGCCAGTGTGGGGACGGGGGCGCGCACTCGCCGTGTATTTTCGAATTCGTCTACCTGGCCCGACCGGATTCGATGATCGACGACATCTCGGTCTACAAGGCGCGCCTGCGGATGGGGGAGAGGCTGGCCCGCAGGATTCTGGCCGAACGCCCGCAGCACGATATCGACGTCGTCATTCCGGTCCCCGACACCAGCCGCACCGCGGCGCTGCCGCTGGCGCACCAGCTCGGAGTCAAGTACCGCGAGGGATTCATCAAGAACCGCTATATCGGACGCACTTTCATCATGCCGGCTCAGGGCGAGCGGCTGCGCTCGGTGCGGCGCAAGCTCAACGTGGTCGATCTCGAGTTTCGCGGCAAGAACGTATTGATCATCGACGATTCGATCGTGCGCGGCACCACCTCCAAGCAGATCATTCAGATGGCGCGCGACGCCGGCGCGCGCAAGGTCTATTTTGCCTCGGCGGCCCCGCCGGTGCGCTATCCCAACGTGTACGGCATCGACATGCCGGCCGCCAGCGAGCTGATCGCCGCCGGACGCAGCGTGGGCGAAATCGAGGCCGAGCTGGGCGCCGACTGGCTGATCTACCAGGAACTCGACGATCTGGTCAGTGCCTGCGCCGAGGGCAACCCCCGAATCACGGCCTTCGACACCTCGTGCTTTTCGAAGCAGTACGTGACCGACGTCAGCGACGATTACCTGCGCCGGCTCGAGGTCGAGCGCTCCGACGCCGCCAAGACCGCCCGCCGCGAGCCGCTGACGGTACCATAGAAATTTTTACCACCAACGGGACGAGAACATGGCCTACCGACACATACGATACCCGGAAGCGGGAACCAAAATCCGGATCGCAGACGACCGCCTGGTGGTCCCGGACAACCCGATCCTGGGCTTTGTCGAGGGCGACGGCATCGGGCCCGACATCACCGCGGCGTGCCTGCGGGTCTGGGACGCGGCGGTGGCCAAGGCCTACGGCGGGCGCAAGCGGGTCCACTGGGCCGAGCTGTACCTGGGGGAAAAAGCGGCGGGGCTGTACGACGGCGACTACTTCCCGGACGAAACGCTGAGCGCCATCCAGGACCTGGTGGTGGCGATCAAGGGGCCGCTGACGACTCCGGTCGGCGGCGGTTTTCGTTCGCTCAACGTGTCGCTTCGCCAGACCCTGGATCTGTACGCCTGCGTGCGGCCGGTGCGCTATTTTGCCGGCGTTCCCTCGCCGATGCGCAAGCCCGAGGAAGTGGACGTGACGATCTTCCGTGAAAACACCGAGGACGTCTACGCGGGCATTGAATTCCAGTCCGGCAGCGAAGAAAACGAGAAGCTGGCTCGGTTCCTGCGCGAGGAACTCGGCGTGAACTTCTTCGAAGGCGCCGGACTGGGAGTCAAGCCGATCAGCGAATTCGCGACCAAGCGCCTGGTGCGGAAAGCGATCCAGTACGCAATCGAGCGCGGCAAGAACAGCGTCACACTGGTGCACAAGGGCAACATCATGAAGTTCACCGAAGGCGCGTTCCGCAACTGGGGCTATCAGGTGGCCAAGGAGGAGTTCGGTGAGGTCACGATTTCGGAAGACGAACTGTGGGACAGCCACGGCGGCAAGCGTCCGGAAGGAAAGATCGTGATCCAGGACCGCATTGCCGACATCATGTTCCAGCTGATGCAGCTTCGGCCGGCCGAGTTTCAGGTGATCGCGACGATGAACCTGAACGGGGACTACCTGTCTGACGCGCT
>JBFGYD010000076.1:0-8185 GCA_041587615.1 Lysobacterales bacterium | reverse complement strand
GGTCACGGTAATCCACGCCGGCAGGCTGCTGGCGGTGCCGGGTAAGCCGCCGCTCCTTGACCACAGCCTGATCGCACGCGACGGCGTCGTTGAGGCGGTCCAGTCCGGCTTCGTCACGGCCGACGAACTCGGCGAGTCAGGCGAGGTGCGGCTGGTCGATCTGTCGAACCATTTCGTAATGCCGGGCTTCATCGATCTGCACGTGCATCTGACCGGCCAGGCCGGCGGCGACCGCAAGACCGATTTCGTCAGCCTCGACGACGCCGATTTCGCGCTGACCGCCGCGATGTACGCGCGCCGGACGCTCGAGGCCGGATTCACCACGGTTCGCGACCTCGGCTCGCGCGGCGAGGCGATGTTCGCGTTGCGCGACGCGATCAAGGCGGGCAAGCTGCCGGGGCCCAAGATCCTGGTCGCCGGCGAGGCGATCACGCCAACCGGCGGCCATGGCGACATCCACGGCTACCGCCGCGAGGTCGCCGCGGTGCTCACCTCCAGCGGCGTGTGCGACGGCCCCGACGACTGCCGCGCGGCGGTGCGCCGCCAGGTCAAGCGCGGCGCCGACGTGATCAAGGTCACGGCCACCGGCGGCGTGCTGTCGGAGACCGCCACCGGCACCGGCCAGCAGTTCACCGACGCGGAACTGGAGGCGATCGTCGAAACCGCACACGCGCTCGGGCGCAAAGTGACCGCGCACGCACACGCCAAGGGCGGCATCGAGGCCGCGCTCCGGGCCGGCTTCGACTCGATCGAGCACTCGATGTGGGCCGACGAGGGCACGATGAAGCTGTTTGTTCAGACCGGCGCCTGGATGGTCCCGACCGTGTACCCGATCACCGCCGTCGGCGATACGCCGGAAAAGATGAAGCAGGGACCGTTCAAAGACCTGCCGCCGCCGATCATGGCCAAGCTGCTGGCGTTGGGCCGACAGCCCAAGGACATGACCCGGCTGGCCCACCGGATGGGGGTCAAGATCGCGCTGGGCACCGACTCCGGCGTGTCTCCGCACGGGGAAAACGCGAACGAGTTCGTCGAGTACGTCGCCGCCGGCATGACCCCGATGGAAGCGCTGGTGGCCGGCACCGTCAGCGCCGCCGAGGCGGCCGGCATCGCCGACCGGGCCGGCTCCCTTCAGGCCGGCAAGGCCGCCGACCTGGTGGCGATGCCGCGCTCGCCGCTGGACGACATCTCGGCGGTGCTCGAGCTGGATTTCATCATGCGCGACGGCGTGATTTTCAAGAACGTGAGGTAGGAAGATGCACAGAACCACGGCAACGCTCCTGGTCCTGGCGGCGCTCGGTAGCGGCCTCGCGGCGCCGGCCGCAACGGCGGAGCCGGCGCTGCTAATCGACAACGTGACCCTGATCGACGGCACCGGCCGAGCGCCGGTGAGCCCGGCCGCGGTGCTGATCCGCGGCGAGCGGATCGATCGAGTCGCGCGCGGGAGCCTCACCGCCGAGGGCGAGGTCCGGCGCATCGACGGCGGCGGAAAGTTTCTGCTGCCGGGCCTGATGGACCTGCACATCCACCTCCAGGGCGGCACCGAGGTCACCCCCGAGGGCCTGCGCAAAGCGGCGCTGGACCGCGCCAAGGGTATTCGCGCGCTGCACAGCTACCTGTACAGCGGGGTCACCTCGCTGTACGACGCTGGCAACATCTCCGAGTACATCCTGGGACTGCGCGCCGACGAACGCGCCGGCGCCATCGTCAGCCCGCGGATCTTCGCCACCGGCGCGATCGTGACCTACCCTGGCAGCCACGGCGGCGGCGAGTTTGCGACCGAGGTCGACGACTGGCCCGAGGCGATCCCGAAGCTGGATGCCCACATCGGGCTCGAGCCCGACCTGCTGAAGCTGACCTACGAGGAGCGCGGCTGGGGCTCGCGGCCGATGATCCCGCGGCTGCCGGTCGACCTGATGCAGCAGATCATCGAGTACTACAACGCTCACGGCATCCGCACCACGGTCCACACTTCGAGCGAGCTTCGCGCCCGGCAGGCGATTTTCGCCGGCGTCGACACGCTTGCCCACCCGATCATCCAGGGCCCGGTCAGCGACGGTTTCGTGAACCTGATGGCGGCCAAGGGCACCCCGATGGTCACGACGCTCACCATCGGCGACAACTACGGCCGGCTGGTGGACGACCCGGAATACCTGGACCGACCGCTTTACCGCGCGGTGCTGACAAAGGCGGAAATCGAGCGCCTCAAGACCGAGGTGCGCGCAGAGTATGAAGCGCGCAAGTGGACCCAGTGGATGAAGGTCATGACCACGATCGCGCAGGAAAACCTGAAGCGCCTCAGCGACGCCGGTGCCGTGCTCGCCGCCGGCACCGATCAGACGATCGGCCCCGCGCTGCACCGGGAGCTGGAGCTGCTGTCGGACGCCGGCATTCCCAACGCCGAGATCATCCGGATCGCGACGCTGAACGGCGCCGTCTTTCTCGGTCGCGAACGCGACCTGGGCTCGGTCGAGGAAGGCAAGCTCGCCGACCTGATCCTCATCGAGGCCGACCCGCTGGCCGACATCGCCAACCTGGAACGGATCGGACTGGTCATCAAGGGTGGCAAGATCATCGACCGCGCGGCGCTGGATTTACCCGCAAACCGGTGACCCGCCTGCCAATTGTCGGCGTCATGGGCTCCGGCCGCGCCGAACACCCGCGCCGGGCCGGCGCCCTGGGCCGCTGGCTGGCCTCTCGCGCGGTGCACCTTCTGACCGGCGGCGGCGGCGGGGTCATGAGCGCGGTCAGCCGCGCGTTCCACGAAGTACCCAAACGGCGAGGCCTGGTGATCGGGATCATCCCATCGCGCGGAGGTCAGCCGCCGCCGTGCTACCCGAACCAGTGGGTCGAGGTGCCAATCGTGACCCATCTACCGCTGAGCGGCGAGCGGGGCACCGAGGCCGGCTCGCGCAACCACATCAACGTGCTCAGCGCCGACGTCATCGTCGCGCTGCCCGGCAGCGCCGGCACGGCGAGCGAGGTATCCCTGGCGTTGCGCTACGGTCGTCCTGTCGTGGCCTTCCTGAACGCTCGCGACGAGATCCCGGATCTGCCGGATGGGGTGCCGGCGCATCCCGATCTCGAGCAGGTCCAGGCGTTCGTCGAGCGGGCGCTGGCGGCTTGATGACCCGGCCCAGGCTCTACCACGAACTGGCGACCTGGTGGCCGCTGATCTCGGCGCCGGCGGACTACGCCGAGGAGGCTGCGTTCTACCGCCGAACGCTGCAGCAAGTCTGCGATCCGGCGCCGCGCTCACTGCTCGAGTTGGGCAGCGGCGGAGGGAATAACGCCTCCCACCTGAAGGCGCATTTCAACATGACGCTGGTCGATCGCTCCTCAGAGATGCTGGCGGTCAGCCGCCAGCTGAACCGGGAATGCGAACACGTCCAGGGCGACATGCGTACGGTGCGGCTCGGGCGCCGCTTCGACGGCGTGTTCGTGCACGATGCGATCGACTACATGACCACCGAGGACGATCTCGAGCGGACGATCGCGACCGCGTTTGCGCACTGCCGGCGGGGCGGGGCCGCGCTGTTCGCGCCTGATCACGTGCGGGAGAGCTTCCAACCGAGTACTGAGCTTGGCGGCCACGATGGCGGCAGCCGGGCCGCGCGCTATTTGGAGTGGACGTGGGATCCTGATGCCGCCGACACGACCTACACGGTGGACTATGCGTTCCTGCTTCGCGCCGCAGACGGTTCAACGCGGGCGGTTGAGGACCGGCACCTCATGGGCCTGTTTTCCCGCGACGTGTGGCTGCGCTTGATGTCGAAAACCGGTTTCAGGCCGAAAGTGGTACCCTTCGAGCATGCCGGATTCGACCCCGGTGAGCGCGAGGTGTTCGTGGGCAGGAAGCGGAGCAGGCAATGAAGCGCATCGCCACTGCGTTGGTCGTGCTGGTCGCGCTGCTGCACTTGGGCTTCCTGGTGCTGGAGATGTTCTTCTGGGACCACCCCGTGGGACGGCGGATCTTCGCGATGACCGCCGAGGAGTCGGCCTCTTCGGCGATACTGGCGATGAACCAGGGGCTTTACAACGGTTTTCTGGCCGCCGGCCTGCTTTGGGGGCTGTGGGCGTCAAAGCGGGACGTACAGATCTTCTTCCTCGGCTGCGTGGTCGTCGCGGGCGTGTTCGGGGGCATCACGGCCAAGCCGACAATCTTGCTGACCCAGGCTCTTCCCGCTCTGCTTGCGCTCGGGTTGGTGCTTCTCTCCTCCGGCCGACGGGAGTCGCCGTGAGTACTCGCGCGGTCGATGTAAACAACCGCGGGAGCCCCGACCTGAATGCCGCATTGGAGGCGCTGGGCCCGCTGTTCGGCGAGCGTCTGAGTGCCAAGGCCGCGGTCCGCGAGCACCACTCGCGCGACGAATCCTGGCATCCGGCAGCGCTCCCCGACGCGGTGTGTTTTGCCAAAACCGCGGCCGAGGTCTCGCGGGCGCTGTCGATCTGCCACCGCCACCGCGTTCCGGTCGTGCCGTTTGGCACCGGCACCGGGGTCGAGGGCGCGGTGGTGCCGGTGCACGGTGGCATATGCATCGACACCGGCGGCCTGGACCGGATCGTGCGGGTCGACGCCGAAGATCTGACCTGCACCGTCGAGGCCGGCGTCACCCGCAAGCAGCTCGAGCGCCATCTGCGCGACACCGGGCTTTTTTTCCCGATCGACCCCGGCGCGGACGCGTCTCTGGGTGGGATGGCGGCGACTCGCGCATCGGGCACCAACGCGGTGCGCTACGGCACGATGCGAGAAAACGTGCTGTCGCTGACCGCGGTGCTGCCGGACGGCTCGATCGTCAACACCGGCCGGCGGGCGAAAAAGTCCTCCGCCGGTTACGACTTGACCCGCCTCTTCGTCGGCTCCGAGGGCACCCTCGGCATCATCGTCGAGCTGACGTTGCGCCTGTACGGGCGCCCGGAGGCGATGTCCGCGGCCCGGGTCTATTTCGACAGCGTTGACGCGGCCGTCGAGACCACGATCCAGGTGCTGCAGTTCGGCATCCCGATCGCGCGCATCGAGCTGCTCGACGAGGCCCAGATGGACGCGATCAACCGCTACTCGAACACCGACTATCCGCTCAAGCCCGCGCTGTTCCTGGAATTTCACGGCAGCGAATCGGCCGTTCGCGAGCAGGTAGAAACGGTCGGCGAGATCTGCGCCGGGGCCGGCGGCTCGGATTTCGAGTGGGCGGTCCACGAAGAAGACCGCGCGCTGATGTGGCAGGCCCGCCACGACGCGGCCTACGCGGCAATGGCGATGCGCCCGGGCGCGCGCGCCTACGCGACTGACGTTTGCGTGCCGATCTCGCGGTTGGCCGAGTGCATCCGCGAGACCCGCCGTGACGTGAGCGAAAATTGGACCCAGCCCTCGTTCCTGCTGGGCCACGTCGGCGACGGTAATTTCCACTACGTGTTCTTGCTCGACCCGGAACAGCCCGATGAATACCGCACGGTTCAGGGCATTGGCGAGCGAATGGTCCGGCGGGCGATCGAGCTGGGAGGCACCTGCACCGGCGAGCACGGCATCGGGCTGGGCAAGCAGCAGTACCTCGAACCGGAGCTGGGAGCCGAAGCGGTAGCGCTGATGCGCACGATCAAGCGAGCGATCGACCCGCACAACATCATGAATCCAGCCAAGGTGCTGCCCCCATAAGCTGAACTCAAGCAGTTAGGGCGATCTCCCTAAACTTATCGGTTCCGGGCGAGCAAGTGCAGGGACGGATCGGCTAGACTGAAACGCCGGGGGAACGCTTGAGGACGCTGCCGATGAGATGGCCGGCGCAGAGAATTTCGCAAACCGCCCCGGTCGACTTCGGGATGTATCAGACCGCCGCGCGCATGGGCGAGCAGGGGATCGACCTGATCCACCTGGAGGTCGGGCGCCCGAGCTTCGATACCCCGACCCACATCAAGCAGGCGACCAAGGCGGCGCTGGATGCCGGCATGGTCCACTACGGCGATTTTTTGGGTAACCCCGGTTTTCGCGAGGCCCTCAGCCGCAAACTCGCCGAGGCCAACGGCATCGAGGCGGATCCGGATGAAATTCTCGTCACCAACGGTCTGACCCATGGCGCTTTCGCCACCTGCATGGCGGCGCTGGACCCCGGCGACGAGGTCATCGTGTTCGAGCCCTATTACCCGCAGCACCTGAGCAAGATCGAGCTGGCCGGCGGCCGCGTGGTGCCGGTACCGCTGGGCCGGGCCGAGGGCTTTCGACTGGACCCGCAGGCGCTTGAGAACCACATCAACCGGCGCACCCGCATGATCGTGCTGGTCAACCCGGCGAACCCCACCGGGCGCGTCTTCACGACCGCGGAACTCGAGCAACTGGCCGAGATCGCGGTCCGCCATGACCTGCTGGTGATGTCCGACGAGGTCTACGAGCTGATCGTCTACGACGAGCACCGGCACGTCTGCATCGCGACCCTGCCGGGCATGCGGCAGCGCACCGTGACGTTGTTCGCGTTCACCAAGGCCTACGCGATGGACGGCTGGCGGCTCGGCTACGCGGTTGCGCCGCGCGCGATGATGCCGGCCCTGTTGAAGGTCACCACCGCCGAGGTGGCACACGTGAACGTGTTCATCCAGGAGGGCGGGCGCGCCGCGATCGAGGCCTCGCAGAACTGCGTCGCCGAAATGCTGGCCGAAGACCGCCGCCGCCGCGACCTGGTTCACCGGCGGCTCAATCGGATGCCCGGTGTGCGCTGCCCGCTGCCCGAGGGTGCGATCTACGCGTTCCCCGACATCAGCGCGCTCGCCATTCCCAGCGAGCGCTTGGCGCGGCAGATCCTGAACCGCAGCCACGTGGTGACCGAGGCGGGCAGCTTTTACGGCCAGTCCGGCGAGGGCCATCTTCGAATCTGCTTCGGCTCGGAATCCTACGAGCGGCTGGCCGAGGCGATGGATCGGCTGGAAGAGTTTTTTGTCCAATTCGCTGGTGACAAACTGACGGTGCCGGACCGTGTCTGAACCACTGATCGCTAGACGCAAGCCCTTTCTCGAGACCGTCAAGCAGGGCAAAACCTATTTCTGGTGCCGCTGCGGGCGCTCCAAAAAACAGCCTTTTTGCGACGGCTCGCATCGGGGGACAGATTTCACCCCGCTCGCCTACGTCGCCGAGGCCGACGGCGAGGTGTTGTTCTGCGGCTGCAAGCACACCGGCACAGCGCCGCTTTGCGACGGCACCCACAACCGTCTGTCGGAGCGCTACGAAGAAGCCGCGGACGACGGTCCGGAGGTCCGAATGGTGAACTTCGAGCCGTGCCAGGCGGGCGCACTTAAGGCCAAGCTCGACGGAGACTGCTACGTGATCCGGGTGCCCGAAGCGGCGCAGCAGATCCACGGCAACTTGAAGCTCTACCCGGTCATCGGCTCGCCCGACAATGCCCGCTTCCTGTCTCAGTTCGCCATGCGGATCGATCCGGGCGAGTCGCCGGTAATGCGCTTTGCCGGCAGTGATACGGCGCTGTACGTCATTTCCGGAAAGGGTCGGCTCAACGTCGGTGGGCAAGCATTTTCGATCGGCCCAGAGTCAGGTGCGTGCATCAAGTCCGGCGAGGCCTTGTCGATCACCAACCCCGGGCCCGACCCGATCGCGCTGAACCTGTCGGTTTGTCCGCCGTGCGCGGCGCCGGAGTGGCTGGATCGAATGCCGGCCGCATTCGATCAATCCTATCCCGAGCGGGTCGCACGGGTCGACGAGGCGCGACGTGAGAAAATGGCCGACCGTTTTTTCCAGGTGCTGATCGACCACAAATCGCACGGCACGGAGGTGACCCAGTTCATCGGCGAGATCCCACGCTCCCGCGCCGCCCATCACCGTCATCTTTACGAGGAGACCCTGACCGTGCTCTCGGGAGAGGGCTTCATGTGGACCGATGAGACCAAGGCGCCGGTCCGCCCGGGCGACACGATCTTCCTGCCGCGCAAGCAGCATCATTCGCTGGAATGCACGAGCGAGGGCGGCATGAGGTTGGTGGGGGTTTTTTATCCTTCTGGGTCTCCCGCCATCAATTACTAGGGAGAGTGGTTCTCATACGTAGGTCGGCCCCGGTCTCGCGCTTCTTTGCCTGGCGGCAAAACCGCGCTTCGCCCGTGGCCTGGTTGATCCGGCCTCCTGCCTTCGCCGTTAGCAGTGTCGTGCCTGCGACCTCGGCTCGGGTCTCGAACAGCCCCGTCTCGCGCT
>JBFGYD010000075.1:0-8248 GCA_041587615.1 Lysobacterales bacterium | reverse complement strand
GGGACGGTGCGCGGCGCAGATCACCAGACCGCGCTCCAAGCGCTCCGGGTAATGGCGCAACAGTTGCTGGGCGACCTGCCCGCCGTAGCTGGCGCCGATTACGCTGGCCACGCGTTCGATCCCGAGCGCATCGAGCAGGTGGACCGCGGCGGCCGCCTGGTCGAGGGTATCGATCAGCGGAAACTGCGGCCCGCTCGCGCGGGTCGAGCGCCCGCAGCCGCCGATCCAGTCGAATCCGAGAATTCGGTAGCCGTTGGGGTCCAGCGCCCGTCCCGCGCCGACCAGCTCCGGCCACCAGCCACCGTCTCCGCCCGCCTGCCGGTGGGCCGAAATGCCGCCCATGACCAGGACCGCCGGGGCCCCCGGCGGGCCGCTCAGGTGATACGCCACGCGGGCGCCGAACAGCGCGCCCGATCGCGCCAGCGGCAGCGGGGAGTCGAGTTCGATAACGCCTTCGCGGACGAGGGAATCGGGCAGTTTGGCGGTCGTTGCGCAGCTCATCGGCGGTCTCCAGCTTGTGTTCGAACTTCACTGGATTCCCGCGCTACGCGGTGAGAGCGATTCGCCTTCCCTTCACCGCCGGGGCGGCTTGACAGGCGACTCATTTCCCGGCGCCCCGATGGGGTTCCGCAGGAATTGGCACCTTTGCGAACGGGTTAGGTTCGCCGGTTGCCCCGGCGTCTTCGGGCCAGTCCCTCAGCCGGTCTCAATGAGTTCAGGGTCGAGTAAAACGGAATTTGCCGCCGATGTCAATATCTTTCAATCGAGATTGTGAGATGGATCACCGTCACCGTAGATGGCCACCGCGAGCCTGCCGTCGGGCCGGATCGCGGCGCGGTACATGCCCTCGGTATTGAACGGCATGGCGATGTTTCCGCGCCGGTCCACGGCGATAACCCCGCCGCGCCCACCGCGCTCGACGAGCTTTTTCATGACCACCGCATCGGCCGCCTCGGCCAGGCTCAAATCGCGGTACGCGACCAGCGCACAAATGTCGTGGGCGACCACCGAGCGGATGAAATACTCGCCGTGGCCGGTGGCCGAGACCGCGCAGCTTTGGTTGTCGGCGTAGGTGCCGGCGCCGATCACCGGCACGTCGCCGACCCGCCCAAAGCGGTTGGTGGTCTGTCCGCCGGTGGAGGTCGCGGCGGCGAGATTGCCGTCGCCGTCCAGTGCGACCGCGCCGACGGTGCTGAACACGCGATCGGCGCCGGCGTTCAGCCCCAGCGTGGCGCCCTCCCTGGCGCGCGCTCGCTGTAGTTGCTGCCAGCGCTTTTCGGTGTAGAAATACTCGGGCTCCACCAAGGTAACCCCCTGTTCGACGGCGAACGCCTCGGCCCCGGCGCCGAATAGCAGCACGTGCGGCGAGGCCTCCATGACCCGGCGCGCGGCCAGGATCGGGTTCCTGACCCGCGTCAGGCCGGCCACCGCACCGGCGTTCAGGCTGGCCCCGTCCATGATCGCCGCGTCCAGCTCGTTGACCCCATCGTGGTTGAACACCGCGCCCTTGCCCGCGTTGAACAGCGGCGAGTCCTCCAGCACCAGCACTGCCGCCTGGACCGCGTCGAGGCTGGCGCCCCCTTTCGTAAGCACGTCGTGGCCGGCCCGCGCCGCGCGCTCCAGCGCCGCCCGCACCGCTTGTTCGGTTTCGGCGTCCAGCTCCGATCGCAGGATCGTGCCGGCCCCACCGTGCACCGCGATGGCCACCGGTGCTTCGCCGGCCGCCGCTGGGCCGCACCACAAGGCGGCCAGAAGCGGCCAGCCAACCCGATTTTTCATGATGCCCATCGCCTTTTCACTCCGTCATTTGGGCGGCCGCCCACGCGAATGGCCTCCGGTATCGGCGGCCGCCAGCAATTGTTCCCATTCGCGCGTGGCCTCGGCCCTTTCGACCCGCTCACGCATCCGCTCGATATCGGCTCTGACCGCGGCCGCGAGGCTCCGGAATTCGGGATCTTCGCGAAGCGGGACGAGCAGCGGATCCTGTTCCAGAATCCAGTTGTTGTACATCGCGGCGCTGCGCCAGCCGGCGTCGACCGCGGTGCGTAGCGCCTTCATCGCCTGTTCGCGGCGCCCCAGCAGGGCCAGCGCTTGCACGTCGTGAATGCCGTAGCCCCTGGCGCCCATGCGGTGATGCCGTTGCAGGAGCCCAAGGGCCGCGTTCAGGTATGCGCTCGCGCGTTCTTCTTCTCCGAGCTGCTGCAACACGTAGGCGTAGCGGATCGCGTCGTCACTGTTTTCGAGTTTGACGGCCGGTGGCCCGGGGTCCGCGAATGCCGGCCATAGCTGCTCGAAAAAACTCCGCGACCTGGCGAACTCGCCGGCCAGCAGGGCGGCGTCGGAGGCGAAGTCGAGCAGGATGAGGTCCGGTATCCCTCCCTGGCCGACGAGGCGCTCCGCGAGCGAGCTCGCCGCGACGAAGTCGCCGTCGAAGAGTCTCCGGTAAGGCTCGGCCAGCGCCGACATCGGGTGGGCGGGCGGCACCGCGTCGAGGAATTCGTCCACCCGCTCGCGCCGCCCGAATTCGAGCTCGATCGCGACGATGCCCCTGCCTACCAGCGGGTCCATACTCAACTGGCGCGCCTTTCGGAACCAAGCGAAGGCCTCATCCAGCCGGCCGAGTCCGGCCAGGTGGTCGGCGACATTGTCGTACGCGGTCGGCCAGTCGGGATGAAAACGCACCGCCCCCAGCCATTGCGCGAGCGCCTCGTCGTTGTGTCCCAGTTCCGCATACTTCTCCGCCAGGTTGCTCTGCGGGATTCTGGCCAGAGGATCGAGTTCCAGCGCTTTCTCGAGCAGCTCGATGGCTTTCTCGGGCCGCCCCCGCAAGCCCTGCACGCTCGCGTACCAGGTAAAGGCCTGGGCGTGGTTCGGATTGAGCTCGATGGCTCGCTCCAGCGCGGTGGCCGCTTCGACGAGTTCCGGTTTCGAGCGTTTCCACTCTGCCTGGTGCATTCTAATCAGGCCCAGAGATGCATAGATCTCAGCGTCCTCGGTATCCAGTTCGAGCGCTCTGTCCACGGCGGCTTGGGCCAGCGGATAAACCTCATCCGGCGACAGGGCCTGGTGGTTGATGAGGATCAACATCAGGCTGTCCGATAACCCGGAATAGGCCTGCGCGTAATTTGGATCCAGCGCGATGGCCTGCTCGAACTGATTGCGCGCCTGAAACAGGTTGTCCAGACGCCTCTGGTAGACGTTGTTGCGGCCCGCCAGGTACAGGTTGTAGGCCTCCAGAGACCCCGTCGGTCTCGATTTCAGGCGAGCCCTGTCGCCCGGTGTCAGCGCCGCTTTCAGCGCGTCGGCGATGTTCGTGGAAATCTCGCTCTGGATCGAGAAGATGTTCTCGGTCGTCAGTTCCCGATCGTAGACCTGGGCCCATAAATGGTCATCGCTTTCGGCGTCGATAAGCTGCACGTTGATGCGCACATTCTCGCCGACACGCTGCACGGAGCCCTCGAGAACGTGACGCACTCCAAGCTCGCCACCGATCTGCTTCAGGTTCTTGGTGGTGTCCCGGTATTCCATGACCGAGGTCCGCGAGATCACCTTGAGCGAACCGATTTTGGCCAGGCTCGTCAGCAGATCGTCGTGGATGCCGTCGGCGAAGAACGCGTTCGACGCGTTGGCGCTGCGGCTGGCGAACGGCAGCACCGCAATCGATGCCCGGCGCTCCGCATCCGAACCCGCCGACCCGCGCAAGCCCGTGATGTTCAGGGTCACCGAGATCCCCAGCGCGACTATCAGCAGGCCGATGATGAGCCAGTCGAGCCTGCGGCCCGTGATGGGCGCAACGGATTGCCTGTCAGGTACGTCCTCGGTTCGCCTGATGCCCTCCGATGAGAACTCGAAAATCCAGGAAAAAATGGTGGCCAAGACGAAACCGGCGATCACGATGACCGCGTAGACCTTGAAGACCCCATCCGGCACGCCGAACGTGGGCATCAGCACCGAACCGGCCTCGATCAGGATCCAGCCGCCGACCGCGTAGGCCGCGGCGACCCTGAAGACGTTGCGTCGCTTCAGTTCCGAGAATAAGGAAGCCATGGTTTAATTATGCAGGACTTGACCGAGCGCGGCCCTCGCCGCAAGCCTAGGGCGGCGGCGACCCGGCGGCGACTTTGCCGCAAGGGGTCGCGACTCCCGGACAGCCCTGAAGCTGGGTGGCCAGCGGCGGCAGGACGTTTTCGAGGATTCTCGGCTGCGCCGCCGCGGTCGGGTGCACGCCGTCGGCTTGGACCATGCCGGGCTCCAGCGCAACGCCGTCGAGCAGAAACGGGATCAGCGGCACCTCGAGTTCGCTGCCCATGCGCTCGAACACCGCGGCGAATTCCTCCCCGTAGCGCGGACCGTAGTTGGTCGGCACGCGGATGCCGGCCAGAACCACCCGCGCGCCGGCGGCCCGCGACCGGGTGATAATCTCGCGCAGATTGCGCTCCACGGTCACGGTCGGGAATCCGCGCAGACCGTCGTTGCCCCCGAGTTCCACCATGACGATTGACGGTTGGTGATCGGCCAGCAGTTTGGGTAGTCTGTTCAAGGCCCCGAGCGTAGTCTCGCCGCTGATGCTGGCGTTGACTACCTCGACCTGGCAACCCTCGTCGGCCAGGCGGCGCTCCAGCAGGGATACCCAGCCGTCCTCGATCGGGATATTGTAGGCCGCGCTCAGAGAGTCGCCGAGCACCAGCAGGGTCTCGGCTCTTGCCAGCGCGGCGCTGGACATCAAGACAAGGAACGCAAATCTGCAGGCGAAACGCATGACCACTCCCGAATTGGTATTGAAGGCTGAGGATATAGGCAAAACGGTCACCGCTCCAAGCGGCAGCCTGACGATCCTGAAGCCCACCCGTCTGACCGTCGCCGCCGGCGATTCGGTCGCCATCGTCGGCCCATCGGGCTCAGGCAAGACCACGTTGATCGGCCTGCTGGCGGGGCTGGATCTGCCCTCCACCGGACGGATCTGGTTCAAGGGCACCGAGCTGACCGAACTGGACGAGGACGCCCGCGCGGCCTTGCGCAGCGCGGCGGTCGGTTTCGTGTTTCAGTCCTTCCACCTGCTGGCGAGCCTGACGGCGAAGGAAAACGTGATGCTGCCGATGGAGCTGGCCGAGGCCGACGATGCCGAGCAGCGCGCCGGCGAAATCCTCAAACGGGTCGGGCTGGCCGAGCGCGCCGACCATTATCCGAACCAGCTCTCCGGCGGCGAAAAGCAGCGAGTTGCGATCGCGCGGGCGTTTGCCAGCAGCCCGTCGATCCTGTTCGCCGACGAACCGACCGGCAACCTCGACACCCGCACCGGCCGCCAGATCAGCGATTTGCTGTTCGAACTGAACGCCCAGCATCAGACCACGCTGCTGCTGGTAACCCACGACGAGCGCCTGGCCAGCCGCTGCGGCCGGCTGATCCGGCTCGAGGCGGGCGCCATCGCCGAGGACTCCGGGCGGGAGCGCGCCGCGTCGTGAAAATCTTGAGCTTTTCGCTGCGCCAGGCCCGCCGCGAGTGGCGTTCCGGCGAACTCAAAGCGCTGGCCGCGGCGCTGGCGATCGCGGCCGCGGCGATGGCCGCGGTGGGCAGCTTCACCGAGCGGGTCGAAAAGGCTCTGCGCGCCGGCGCCAACGAGCTGCTGGCGGCGGACCTCGTGGTTGCCTCGCGGCGCATCCCCGGGGCCGACTGGAGCGAACAGGCTACGGCCCGCGGGCTGGAAACGACGACCACGGTCGAGTTTCCGAGCGTCGTGTTCGCCGGCGAGGCCTCGATGCTGGTGCAGGTGAAGGCGGTTGCGCCGGGCTACCCGCTGCGCGGGCGGCTCGAGGTCAGCGACGCCCCGTTCGAAGCGGCTGAGCCAGCCGGCGGCATCCCGGCGTCCGGGTCGGTGTGGGTCGATCCGCGCCTGCTCGGCGAACTGGAACTGACCGTTGGCGACTCGCTCGAACTGGGCGAGCTGCGATTCGCGATCGACAAGGTGATCGCGCTGGAACCCGATCGCGCCAGCGGCGTGTTCAACCTCGCCCCAAGGGTGCTGATGAACATCGACCGGCTCGACGCCGCCGGCCTGGTCGGCACCGGCAGCCGGGTGCGCTACCGGTTCCTGATCGCCGGCGAACCAGCCGCGGTCGCCGATTTTCGCGCCTGGCTGGACCCGAAGCTCGAACCGGGACAGTTCTTCCAGTCGATTGAAGATACGCAGCGCCAGGTCGGTAGCGCGCTGGACCGGGCTCAGCGTTTTTTGAGCCTGGCCGCGCTGACCGCGGTGATCCTGTCCGGCATCGCGATCGTCATCGCGGTGCGTCAATTCGTCAATCGGCACCTGGACACGGTGGCTATCCTGCGCTGCCTGGGCGCGCGCCAGCGGCCGGTGATGCTGAGCTTCGTCGCCCAGCTCGTGTGGCTGGCGCTGCCGGCGTTGGGCTTGGGTTGCGTTCTGGGCTACGGGGCCCAAGAGCTGCTTGTGCTGGGCATGGGGGACCTGATCCCCGAGGACCTGCCGTGGCCCGGACCGCTGCCGGCGCTGGCCGCGGCGCTGACCGGACTGCTGGCGCTGCTCGGCTACGGCGTGCCGCCGCTGCTGAGGCTCAAGACCGTACCCCCGGTTCGCGTGCTGAACCGGCAGCTCGGGCAGCCGGCGCCGACCCATTTCCTGCTTTATCTGGCGCCGGTCGCTTTTTCCCTGGCGCTGATCCTGTGGCAGGCGCGGGACTTCAAGCTCGGGCTGCTGATGGCCGCCGGGATCGCCGCCAGCCTAGGTCTGCTGGCCGGCGCGGCCGCGGTGCTGGTGCGCTCGCTCAAGCGCTTCAGCCACGGCCGGGGGGTGGCCTGGCGCTTCGGCCTGGCCAACGTGTCCAAGCGCGGCGCCGGCACGCTGCTGCAGATCGCCGGCATCGGCTTAGGATTGATGGTGATTTTCCTGCTGTCAGTGATCCAGACCGAACTATTGCGCGGCTGGCGCGACACGCTCCCGGCCGACACGCCGAACTTCTTCCTGATCAACATCCAGCCCGACCAGGTGGACTCGACCGAGGCGTTCCTGCGCAACCACGGCATCGGCAGCCAGGGCCTGTTCCCCATGGCGGTCGCCAGGCTCTCGGCGATCAACGGCGAGCGGCCGGACCCGGACGATTTCGACAATCCTCGCGCCCGCTTCAGGATCGAGGGCAACGTCAACCTGTCTTGGTCCGAGGAACTGCCCGCGGCCAACCGCATCATCGAGGGTGAATGGTGGGGCAATGAACGCGATCAGCCGCTCGTTTCTTTGGCTCGCTCCTGGTCAGAGGTGTTCGACCTTCAACTCGGTGACGAGCTGAGTTTTACCGTGGGGGCCGAGGAGGTCACCGCCAGGGTCGCCAGCATTCGGGAAGTCGACTGGGACTCATTCCAGGTCAATTTCTTCATCCTGCTCTCAGAAGGCGCCGTCGGCGACGTGCCGCGCACCTATATCAGCAGCCTGCACGTGCCCGATGAGAGCTTCGATCAGGTCTCCGGGCTGGTGCGCATGCACCCGAACATTTCGGTGCTGGACGTGGGCGCCATTCTGAAGCGAGTACGCGACATCATCGAGCGGGTCAGTCTTACGGTCCAGTTCGTGTTCGCCTTCACGCTGCTGGCCGGGGTCACGGTGCTGATCGCGGCGCTGCAGAGCGGGCTGTCCGAACGGATCTACGAGGGCGCGGTGCTGCGCACGCTGGGCGGTTCCCGGCGCCAGCTCCGCCTCGCGGTTCTGTCCGAGTTTTCGCTGCTGGGCGGAGTCGCCGGCCTGCTCTCCGCACTCGCCGCCAACGCGGTCGGCTGGGTGCTGGCCGATCAGGTGTTCAACATCGGCTACGAGCCCGCCTGGTGGCTGCTTGCGCTCGGGCTCCTCGCGGGTGCGGCCGGCATCGGCCTGACCGGCCTGATCGGCAGCCAGGCCGTCCTCCGCACCCCGCCGGTCGCCACCCTGCGCCGCGCCGCTTAGCGCGTCCTAAAACGGAGATTCGAAGCCGTCGGCGAACACGTCGTCTGGCAGGCCGAACGAGACCGGTGCCGAGAACTCGGAGGTGTTGCCGTCGGCGTCAATGGCGGTGGCGACGATCGATCCGCTGGTGGTGCCGTCAGGCAGCCCGATCAGCACGTCCCGATCGGCTTGCGGCGTGTTGTAGTTCAGCGCCACGATGAAGGTCTCGCCCTGATCGGGGCTGGCTTCGCCGCCTAAGAAGATCTCGACGCTGAGCGGGTAGGCCGAATCGGCCGCGGTGCTCTCCACCCGGAGGCGGAG
>JBFGYD010000074.1:0-8339 GCA_041587615.1 Lysobacterales bacterium | reverse complement strand
GCTCCAGCGCCAATTATCGATCTCGGCCTTGATCGCGACGAAGGTCTCGGTGTCGCTGGCGCTGTCATCGCCCAGCTCCTGGCGGTAGCCCGGCACGGCGGCCCCGTCGATCGCGCCGGCGGTGTACTGCCCGCGTGCCGTCACCCGCTTGACCGTGGCCGCGCTGATCGGGCGCAGCGCCTTGAGCACCTTGAGTTTTTCGTTGCGCAGATCGTCGTGATCCATGCTGACCGGCGGCTCCATCGCGACCAGGCACAAGAGCTGCAGCATGTGGTTCTGCACCATGTCGCGCAGCGCGCCCGTGTGGTCGTAGAACTGGGCCCGGTTGCCAACGCCCAGGGTCTCGGCCACGGTGATCTGGATGTGATCGACGGTCGCGCGTTGCCACAGCGGCTCGAACAGCGAATTGGCGAAACGCAGAGCGGTCAGGTTCTGGACCGTTTCCTTGCCGAGGTAATGGTCGATGCGGTAGACCTGGGATTCGTCGAACACCCGGGCCACGCCGTCGTTGATTTCCCGGGCCGAGGCGCCGTCGCGACCGACCGGTTTTTCCAGCACGATCCGGGAGCGTGGATCGATCAGGCCGGCGGCGCCCAGTTGCCCGGCGATAGTCGCGAACAGGCTTGGCCCGGTGGCCAGATAAAATACCCGAAAGCGCTCGCCGGACGCATCGAGCTTGCCGGCCAGCCGGTCCCAGCCCGCGTCAGTGGTCACGTCCAGGGACAGATAGCGCAGCCGCTTGGAGAATCGTTTCCAGACCGTCTCGTCCAAATCGTCCTCGGCCAGATGCTTCTCCAGCGCGGCGCGCACCAGCTTGACCAAAGCCGCGTCGGTCAGCTTGCCGCGCGACACCGCAACGATGCTGCTGTCGGCGCTGAACTGCTGGTCGCGATCGCGGTGGAACAGCGCGGGCAGCAGCTTGCGCTGCGCCAAGTCACCGGTGCCGCCGAAGATCACCAGGTCGAACGGGTCTACCGGAACGAACTTCGCCATAATTTATTGTCCCCAATAAATTCTTTGTAATTTTACTACAATTCTCGCCATTTTAACGAAATTTCTGCTATATTTTGCGAATAATTAATTGTAGTTTAACTAATTCATGCTGGCCCGTATACGACAGTGTCACGACCGATTGAGCGCTGCCGAGCGGCGGGTGGCCGACTGGATGCTCCAGAACCCACACCGGTCGCTGTCCGCGCCGCTGGCAAGCGTAGCGCAGCAGGCCGGGGTCAGCGAGCCGACCGTGGTTCGCTTCTGCCGAACCGTCGGTTGCCGCGGCTTTCGAGACTTCAAGGTCCGGCTGGCGCAGAGTCTGGCGGCCGATCCGCATCTGGTGCACCGGGCGGTCCAACCCGGCGACGACGAGGCCGAAATCATCGTCAAGGTCATCGGCAGCGGGATCGAAGCTTTGAACCGGACCATGCGCGGCCTGCGCCCCGACCGCGTGGCGCAGGCGGCGGGTCAGATTGCGGCCGCGCGGCGGCTTGATTTTTTCGGGGTGGGCTCCTCCGGCGCAGTCGCGCTGGATGCGCACAACAAGTTCTTTCGCCTCGGCATCCCCTGCACCGCCACCGGAGATCCGCCGACCATGCTGCAGACCGCCGCCTTGGCCCGCGGCCAGGTGATCGTCGCGATTTCCAAGTCGGGCGAATCGGAGGCGGTCGTGGAGGCGTGCAGTCGAGCCTCGAATCTGGGCTCGACCGTGGTCGCGATTACCGCGGCGCGCTCATCCCTGGCCAGGGTCGCGGCGATCGAGCTGCTGATCGACGTCGACGAGGACACCGGCATCTACACGCCGATGAGTTCGCGCCTGGCCCAGCTCGCGGTGCTGGACGTGCTCCAGGTGGCCGTAGCCCTGCGCCTGGGCGATGCCGGTAGCCGCAACCTGCGCCTGACCAAGGCGGCGCTCACCGCGAACTGACCCCGCCGTTTGCCTCGCTGGCGGCTGAGCGGATGATCCCGGACAGGCGTTCGAGGCCAGGACCCATGCCGTCTGGATCGGCGATGACCAGATAGACGGTCAAGAACCGTTCCGCGCCGTCGCGTAGCGGCAGCGGCTTGAGCGCGCCCTGGGCCAGTTCATCGCGGATTTTCGGTTCCGGAAGCCACGCAAAGCCATACCCCCGGCACACGGCCCCGATCGAGGTCGGCATGTTGCCGACGGTCCAGCGCTGTTCGCCCACGAAGGCGGGCGCGGTGGTTCGCTCCGACCCGGATTCGCGGACCACCAGATGACGATGGCGGCGCAGGTCTCGCAGCGTCAGCTCGCGACCGAGCCGGTGCAGCGGATGCTCGGGGTGGGCCACCGGAATGATGCGCAGCGTCATCAGCGGTTCGCCGCTAAACCCGGTCGGGACGCGCGGCGTGATCGCCAGGTCCGCGAGCCCGCGCAGCAGGTTCTCCTGGGTGCCGCCCATGACCGATTCGTACACTTCGACGTGGGTATGCGGGCTTTCGTCGCCAAACCGATCCAGGCACTGGAGCAACAGCCAGGTCGGAAACAGCACTTCGACGCTGATTCCGATCTCGGCCTCCCACCCGGCTGAAATCGAGCGCGCGGCCCGCTCCAGCCGGCCGGCTTCGTCCAACAGGACTCGGGCACGCCGATACAACAGTTTCCCGGTCGGAGTCAGCGCCGCCTTGCGGCCGACGATCTCGAAGGCCCGCACGTCCAGCGCGGCTTCCAGGGTCTTGACCGCGTAGGTCACCGAGGACTGGCTTTTGGTCAGCGCGTCGGCGGCCTGGGCATAGCCGCCGGAATCCACGACCGCAACCAGCGCGCGCCACTGTTCGAGAGAAACTCGTGGTCTCATCGAATTTATCGATAAATAAATTCGATATTTTGCTCTTTTTTATTGATCAAATAAATACTTTAATGGCCCATCGCTTAGCAACGACGGAGGACGATTGATGAAGACCCTGCTCGAGATCCACACCAGTCTGAACGGCACCGACGGTCTGTCGTCCGCGCTGGTCAGCGAGTTCGTGACTCGCTGGCGCGCCGCCCATTCATCGGGCCGAGTCATCAAGCGTGATCTCGCCGCGCGGGCCCTCCCCCACCTGACCAAGGAGCGCTTCCAGGCCTTCTCGACCGATCGCGATCAACTGACGGCCGCCCAGCGCGATGCGCTGGCGGTATCGGATCGCCTGATCGAAGAACTCGCGGCGGCCGACGAGGTCGCGCTCGGGCTACCGATGTACAACTTCGGCATCCCTTCGACGCTGAAAGCTTACTTCGACCACATCGCTCGAGCCGGGGTCACGTTTCGCTACACCGAAAACGGGCCGGAAGGCTTGCTGAGCGGCAAGAAGGCGCTGGTGTTCGCGACCCGCGGCGGGCGCTACGCCGGCACCGACATGGACACACAGAGCGATTACGTGCGCAACTTCCTGGCATTCCTCGGGATCAAAGACGTCGAGTTCGTTTACGCCGAGGGCACGGCGATGGGCGACGAGGTTCGCGCGGCGACGCTGTCGCGGGCGCGCCAGCGAATCGAAGAGCTGGGCGCGCTGGCGGCCTGAACGAGGAGCCGGTCATGAACATTCGAAGTCTTGTTGAAGTCATCGCCTCGCAGGAGGCCTCCGACGGCGCCGGCGTCAAGCTTCGCCGCAGCCTGGGCGGGTCGTCGCAGCAGCGCCTGGATCCGTTCCTGATGCTGGACGAGTTCGGAACCGACAACCCCGACGACTACATCGCCGGCTTCCCACCGCATCCGCACCGTGGCTTTGAGACCGTGACCTACATGCTCGACGGCCACATGCGCCACGAGGACCACATGGGCAACGTCGGCGAGTTGACCGAGGGCGGGGTGCAGTGGATGACCGCCGGCCGCGGCGTCATCCACTCCGAGATGCCGCAACAGAAGGAAGGTCGGATGCGCGGCTTCCAGCTCTGGATCAATCTGCCGGCGAAAGAAAAGATGAAGCCGGCGGCCTACCGCGACATCCCGGCGGCCGATATCCCGGTGGTGGAGATCCCGGGCGGCCGGGTCAAGGTCATCGCCGGCAATCTAAAATCCGGTGTGGGCAACACGAAGGGCCCGATCAACGGTCTGACCACCGAGCCGATCTTCTTCGACGTCCACCTCGATCCCGGAGCCGCGTTCGAACACGAGCTGCCCGAGCACCACAACGCGTTCGTGTACGCCTACGAAGGCGAGATCGCGGTCGGCCCCGCCGACCAGGAGCGCCCCCTGCCCCGCCAGGCTGCCGGCGTGCTCTCCGCCGGCACGCGCATCCGGATCGAAGCCGGTTCCGAGGGCGCGCGCGCGATCGTGCTCGCCGGCAAGCCCCTCAACGAGCCAATCGCCCAATATGGTCCGTTCGTCATGAACACCCACGCCGAAATCGAACGGGCCGTCAGCGACTACCGCAGCGGCACGCTGACGGGTTAACGGAGCCGCCTTCGACTGCGTTGCGAATTCGTGTGTTTAGTAATGTAGGGGATTTACACCAATCCGATACCGTGGCCTTCCGCTTCTGTGGTTCCAGGGTCGGTAGCGCGGCGCGTGTCGATTGACTATCTTGGCGCCATCGTGACCGCGATTGCCGCCATCGATCTGCGCGAGTTCTCCTCCGGAGAGCCGGCAAGGCAGCGATTGGCCAAACGCGTCGATCGGATTTGCCGTGAGATCGGCTTCCTGGCCGTGACCGGCCACGGCGTCGATCCCTGCGTCATCGGCCGCGCCTGGGATGCCGCGAGAGACTTCTTCGACTCGGCTTCAGCCAACAAGCACTCCGTGGCCCCGCCACACGCCGGATACCCGCACGGCTATTTTGCGCCAGACTTCGAGGCGCTGGCCGGTTCCCGCGGCGAGGTCTCGCCACCGGACTTGAAGGAAAGTTTCAATATCGGCCCGCCCGAGCGCCCCCCGGTGCTCGGCGACGACCCGGATCTAGAGTTTTATTTCGCGCCGAACCTGTGGCCGGCCGATCCCGCCGGCTTGCGGGACGCGTGGCACGACTATTATCGGGCGATGAACGCGCTGGCGGCGACGCTGATGCGCCTGTTTGCGATCGCGCTCGGCTTGCCGGAGGATTATTTCGATTCGCGGATCGACCGGGCCATCAGTGCAATGCGGGCGCTGAACTATCCGCCCGTCAACGCGCCGGTTCGACCCGGCCAACTGCGCGCCGGGGCGCATACCGACTATGGCAGCCTGACGATTCTGCTCACCGATCCGGACACCCCGGGCCTGGAGGTGCGGTCGCCGGGCCGCGGCTGGCTGCCGGTGAGCTCGCCACCGGATTCTTTCATCGTCAACCTCGGCGACCTGATGGCGCGCTGGACCAACGACCGCTGGGTGTCGACCCTGCATCGCGTGGCCAATCCGCCGCCCGGTTCCGCTGACCGGCGCCAGTCGATCGCGTTTTTCCATCAGCCCAACTTCGACGCGGAGATCACCTGCATTCCGACCTGCCTGGCGCCGGGCGAGCGGCCCAAATACCCCTCGGTTTATTCCGGTCCATACCTGATGGAACGCTATCGGGGCGCCACCGCGGTGACAGGTACATGAAGCTGGATATTGCGCCCCGGGTACGGCAAGCCCTTGCCGGCGGCAGGCCGGTCGTTGCGCTGGAGACCACGCTGATTACCCACGGCATGGACCCGCCCGATAACCTCGAGGTCGCGCTGGCGATGGAGCGGTCGATTCGCGCCGAGGGCGCCTGTCCGGCGACGATCGGCATCGTCAAAGGACAGATCGCGGTGGGCCTCGACGAAGCGCAGCTCGAGCGATTCGCCGGGTCGCAAAGGGCCCAGGTTGCCAAGTGCAGTCGGCGTGACCTGCCGGCCGTTGTCGGACGCAGGCAGGACGGGTCGTTGACCGTCGCCGGCACGATGATGGTGGCCGCGGCCGCTGGCATTCGGATTCTGGCCACCGGCGGCATCGGGGGTGTTCATCGCGGCCATCCGTTCGACGTTTCGGCCGATTTGCTCGAGCTCGGTCGCACCCCGGTGGCCGTGATCTGCGCCGGCGCCAAGTCGCTCCTGGACCTGCGTCGGACCCTGGAAGTGCTGGAAACCCAAGGAGTGCCGGTGGTCGGGCTGGGCACCCGCACACTGCCGGCGTTTTTCAGTGCCGACAGCGGCCTGGCCCAACCGGCCAGCGCCGCCGACCTGGACGAGGCCGCCGCCATGCTTGCCGCCTGGGCCAGGCTGAGGGTTGGCAACGGCATGCTCATCGCGGCGCCGGTACCGGCGACACAAGCGCTGGACGGCGACGAGGCCGAGCGGGCGATCGAGGCGGCCCTCGGCGAGGCCGACGCGGCGGGAATCCAGGGCAACGCCGTGACCCCGTTCGTGCTCAAGCGCGTCGCCGAATTGACCGGCGGCCGCTCGCTGACAGCCAACAAGGCCTTGCTCGAAAACAACGCCCGGATCGCGGGCCGACTGGCGGTCATGGCAGCCAACGTTGACACCGGGCCGCCGCCGTCCTGAAATAGACGGCCCCTTGCCACCGGCCATGGCTGCAATTCCGTCGAGTTCATGCTGATCACCGACGTCATCCGGAAGAAACGCGACCGCGGCGAACTGAGCGCCGAGGAGATCGAGTTCTTCGTCGCCGGCGTGACCGACGGCAGCATCGCCGATGAACAGGTGGCGGCGCTGGCAATGGCGGTGTTTCTGAACTCGATGACTTTTGAGGAAGCGAGTCGGTTGACCCGGGCGATGGCCGCGTCGGGCACCATGCTGGACTGGCGGGCCGACGAACTCGGCGGACCGGTGGTCGACAAGCACTCCACCGGCGGCATCGGCGACAAGGTCAGTATCCTGCTGGCGCCGATCGCGGCGGCCTGCGGCTGCTACGTGCCGATGATCTCGGGCCGCGGACTGGGACACGGCGGCGGCACGCTGGACAAGATCGAGGCCATCCCTGGATACAACGCCGTCCCTAGCCTGGAGCAGTTCAGGAAGGTGGTCGCGTCGATCGGCTGTGCGATCATCGGCCAGACCCGCGAGCTGGCGCCGGCTGACCGGCGGCTTTACGCAATCCGCGACGTCACCGCGACCGTCGAGTCGAAACCGCTGATCATCGCTTCGATCCTGTCGAAGAAAATGGCCGCCGGACTCGGGGCGCTGGTCATGGACATCAAGGTCGGCTCAGGGGCGTTCATGGCGACGATGGACGAGGCGCGCTCGCTGGCGCGGGGTATCATCGGCACGGCGCGGCATTCCGGGGTCGACACCCACGCGCTGATCACCGACATGAACGAAAACCTGGGCACGAGCTGCGGCAACGCGCTGGAGGTTTGCGAGGCGGTGCGCTACCTGACCGGCGAAGTGCTCGAGCCCCGGCTGCACGAGGTCGTTCTCATGCTGGCGGTCGAGATGTTGCTGCTGGGCGGCCTGGATTCGGACCGCACGGCGGCTCGGAAGCGGGCCGAGGGCGCGCTGTCCTCGGGCCGGGCGGCGGAGGTCTTCGGCCGCATGGTCTCGGCGCTCGGCGGGCCGAGTGATTTTGTCGAGCGCTACGAAAGCCACCTCCCGCGAGCGGCGGTCCGGAAACCGGTCGCACCCGCTGAGTCGGGTTACCTGCAGGCGGTCGACGGGCACGCCTTCGGCCATGCGGTGATTTCACTCGGCGGCGGCCGGCGCCGTCGCGACGACGAACTCGACCTGTCGGTCGGATTTAGCGAGGTGGCCCCGATCGGCTCGGAAGTGGGCGCCGATGCGCCGCTGGCGACGGTGCATGCCGCCTCCACGGAGGCCGCCGAGCTCGCCGCCGGGATGCTCCGTGGCGCCTGCACGATCGGGCCCGAACCGCCACCGCCGCGACCGGTCGTTTACGAAACCTTGACCGCAGCGGATAGTCCGGGCTGACCATGTCCGATCGGTGGATCGGCTTGCTCGGCATCGCGGTGATCCTCGGCATCGCGGCGCTGCTGTCGAACAACCGCCGAGCGATCCGCCCGCGCATTGTCGCGGCCGCGTTCGCGCTGCAGGCGGCGATGGCCGGTCTGGTCCTCTATCTGCCGTTCGGCAAAGTTGTCCTGGCGAAGATGAGCGCCTTTGTGATGACCGTCATCGACTACTCCAGCGCCGGCATCGATTTCGTCTTCGGCGGGCTGAACACGGACGTGGTGGGGTTCAGTATCGCGGTGAACGTGCTGCCGATCGTGATTTTCTTCTCGGCCCTGATGGCGGTGCTCTATCACCTGAAGATCATGCAGTGGGTGGTGCGCGGGGTCGGCGGTTTTCTGCACTGGATCATCGGCACCCAGACGGTCGAGTCGATGAACGCCGCGGCCAACATCTTCGTCGGCCAGACCGAGGCGCCGCTGGCCGTGCGTCCGTATTTGAAGACGCTGACCGACGCCCAGCTGTTTGCGGTCATGGT
>JBFGYD010000073.1:0-8440 GCA_041587615.1 Lysobacterales bacterium | reverse complement strand
GGCCTGGGTCAAGCGCATCCTCGGCAGCGACGGCGATGACGACGCCGCGAAAGCGGTGAAAGACAAGCCGCCGCGGCCGCCGCGCAAGAAAAAGACCGCCCGCGGCAACAAGGCCAAACCCGCCGCCAAGACCGCGAGCGACCAGCGCCCGCCGAAATCCAAGCATCCGGCCCAGCGCCGCAACGGTCGCCGCCAGGCCGACGGCAACCAGGGCAAGAAAGCCAAGGCCTCCGGCCGGGGCCCCGCTCGGCCAAAATCGAAGGCCGGCGGCGAGCCTTCCGGCAAGTCCGCCGATGGTGAAACGCGATCCCGGCCGCGGCGGCGTGGCCGTCGCGGTGGCCGCAAGCGGCAGCGTCCGGCCGCCCAGCGCAACGATCAGCAGAGCACGACCGAGCAGGGCAGTAAGCCGGATCAGGGCGGTGCGCAGCAGACCAGGGCGGGCGGCGGCCGAGGGCGCAAGCCCAAGTCCGCGGCGCCGTCGAGCGAGAGAAACGAAGACCGATCGAGTCGCGGCCCACAGCAGGACCCGGCAAAGCAGGGCGCGGCCCCGGAGCACGGCGGTCCGGCCAAGACCCAGGCCCAGGGCGACGGCCCGCGCGACGACAAGGCCGCGCGCGAGGTCGACCAAAAGGGTTCGGCAGCGAAGCAGTCCCACCCCGCGGCGGCGAAGTCCGGCGGCGACAAGGCCCCGCGACAGCCCGAAGGCGACCGCGCCCCGGCGGCGGAACCAGCCGGCCGGGCAAGCGAACGGGCCGGCGGCGCGACCGCCGGACCTGACAGAGCACGACCGGCCGAGTCTTCGGTCGATCGCGGCGAATCCAAAAGAGTCGCCGAGCCACAGCCGGGCTCATTCGGGCAGACCGGGCCCGCGAAGCCCAAAGCGGCAGATCCATCGGCGCCGCGCCCGGATTCGGGCCAGCCCCCGGAGACCCCGCGGACCGCCGAGCAAAAACCGGCCGAGTCCAGATCGGGGCCGCCGGCAACGGCCGATTCACCACCCGCCCGACCGAGCGCCGCTCGAGCCGAGACCCAGCCACCGGCTGGCGAACCGAAGCCGCGGCCGCCGAAACCATCCGCGGAGTCGAACTCTCCGGCCCGCTCGGAAAACCCCGATCGCACCCCCGAGCATGCGCCCGGGCGGCCACCCTCGGCGCGCCCTGCCCCGCCGGAGGGCGCCGACAAGCCCGCGCGGCCGCCGCACGAGCCCAAATCCGGGGACGACTCCTCGCGATCGAAACCGTCGGACGGCTACAGTTAGCCCGATTATACGGGGGCTAGCCCGTCGGACTTAGGGCCTCGTGGCGAAAATTCGTGAGGGCGAGTAGCAGTGGACGATCCTTGGAGGCGAATAGCGCAGGCCAGGCGCCCATGGCGGTTTGCGGCGAAGCTGCAAGAAGCCTTGGGCGATCGGCCGTCGCGCGTCGTAGCTATTTAACGACAAGGTATCGCCCGCTGATGCCGGTCTCGCGGATTTTGGGCCGATCCGGCCTAAGTCCGGCAGACTGCTAGAATAGCCGTCTTTTTTGACCGCCTAACGCCATGAATCGCCGAATGCTCATTTTCTTTTGGCTGCTGACCGCCACCGCCGCCGGCGCGGAGGACGCGCGCCTGCTGCGCTTTGCCGACATCCATAACGACAGGGTCGCGTTCGTCTACGCCGGCGACCTTTACACGGCCCCGGTCGACGATGGTCGCGCCGAGCGATTGACGTCTCATGCCGGGCTCGAGTTGTTTCCGAAATTTTCCCCGGACGGCGCGCAGATTGCCTTCTCCGCCGAGTACTCCGGCACCCGCCAGGTGTACGTGATGCCGGCCGCCGGCGGCGAACCGCGCCAGCTCACGTTCTACAACGACGTCGGGCAAATGCCGCCGCGGGGTGGCTGGGACTATCGGGTGCTGGACTGGACCCCGGACGGCCGCCACGTGCTGGTGCGAGCCAACCGGCTGCCCTGGGGGCCGCGCATGGGGCGCCCGTATCTGGTGCCTCTGGACGGCGGCCTGGAGCGGCCGCTCAAGGTGCCCGAGGGCGGCGGCGGGATGCTGTCCCCGGACGGCAGCAAGCTGGTCTATACCCCGGTCGATCGCGAGTTCCGGACCTGGAAGCGGCACCGCGGCGGCCGCGCGCAGGACGTCTGGGTCTACGACCTGGAGGCCGACACAGCCGAGCGCCTGACCACCGACGAGGGGACCGATCACCAGCCGCTGTGGGTGGGCGAGGACATCTACTTCACGTCGGACCGCGACTACACGCTGAATTTGTACCGCTACGTGCCGGGCGGCGAGCCGCAAAAAGTGACCGCGCACACCGATTTCGACGTGCTGTGGGCCTCCGCCGGCCCGGAAGCGATCGTCTACGAGGCGGGCGGCGAGCTGTACCGCTTTGACCCCGCAACCGGCACCTCGCAACCGATACCGATCTCGATCCACGGCGACTGGCCCGGGGCGCGCGCCGGTTTCAAGGCGGTCAGCGACAACATCGAATCCATGGACCTGGCGCCGCACGGCGAGCGCGCGGTGTTTGGCGCCCGGGGCGAGATTTTTACGGTGCCGGCCAAGAACGGCGAGGTCCGGAACTTGAGCCGGACCCCGGATGCCCGTGAGATCCGGGTGAGCTGGTCGCCGGACGGGCGCTGGATAGCGTACCTCAGCGATGCCAGCGGCGAATACGAAATTTACCTGCGCGCCCAGGACTCGAGCGGTGAGGCGCGCCGGCTGACCGACGACGGCGCGATCTGGCGCTTCGCGCCGGTGTTTTCGCCGGACGCAAAAAAACTGGCGTTCGCCGACAAGACCCAGCGGCTGTTCATCCTCGACATCGACAGCGGCCGGATCACCGAGGTCGACCGTTCGCGCCAGAACGACTTGACCGAATTCGCCTGGTCACCGGACGGCGCCTGGCTCGCCTACAGCAAAAACGACGAGACGGGCCTGAGTTCGATCTGGATCTACTCGCTGGAATCCGCGAGTACCAGCCAGCTGACCGGCAGCGGCGCGCATGATTACAATCCGGTGTTCGACCCCAAGGGCCGGTACCTCTATTTCCTGTCCAACCGCGACTACAACCTGACCTTCTCCGACTACGAGTTCAACTACCTTTACACCGACGCGACGCGGGTCTACGCCGGGATTTTGGCCGCCGACGGACCGGCCCTGTTCCGTCCCAAAAGCGACGAGGCGACGCTCGGCGACGGCGCGGATGGCGGCGACGAAGAAGAGGCCGAGGCGGCGATTGCAGTGCGGATCGACTTCGAGGGTTTCGACGATCGGGTCCAGGCCCTGATGGACGACGGCGCGGACTACGGCAGCCTGGCGGCTGGCACGGAGGGCGTCTACTACCTCGCCCCGGCCGACGACAAGCAGGACCTGAAGCGGTTCAACGTCGAGACCGAAGAGTCAGAAACGATTCTGGAGGGCATCCAGGACTATCGCCTGTCGGCGGCCGGCAGCAAGATCCTGTTTCAGGTCAACGGCGCCTACGGCATCGCCGAGGCGGCGCCCAAGCAGGACAGCAAGGAAGGACGGCTGGACCTGAAGGGGATGCAACTGCGAATCGATCCGCGCCGGGAATGGCGCCAGATGTACACCGACGCCTGGCGCATCCTGCGCGACTGGTTCTACGATCCCGGCATGCACGGCCAGGACTGGGCAGCGATCGGGGCACGCTATCGGCCGCTGGTGGAGCACGTGCGCCACCGCGCCGACCTGGACTATATTTTTGGCGAACTGGCCGGCGAGATGAACGCCGGTCACATCTACGTCCAGTCCGGCGACGAGCCGCGGGTGGAGCGCCGCGACGGCGGCCTGCTCGGGGCCGAGATCCGGGCTCATGACTCGGGTTACTTCCAAATCGAGGAAATCTTTCCCGGGCGCAACTGGCATCCCGATTTCCGCTCGCCGCTGACCGAGCCGGGGGTCGACGTGGCCGCCGGCGATTTCATCCTGGCCGTGGACGGCACCAGCACGAAGACCGTGGGCAACTTCTACGCGCTGCTCGAAAACACCGCCAACCGGGTGCTGACCTTGACGGTTAACGACCGGCCGCGGGAAGGGGGCGCGCGCGAGGTGCGGGTCAAGCCGGTCAACTCGGAGACCAGCCTGCGCTACCTCGACTGGGTCGAGAGCAGACGCGCGCTGACCGAGCGCCTGTCCGGTGGCCGGATCGGCTACATCCACGTGCCCAACACCGCGATGGCGGGCAACCGGGAGCTGTTCATGAATTTCCCGCCACAGGTCCACAAGGACGCGCTGATCATCGACGATCGCTACAACGGCGGCGGCTTCATTCCCGACCGCATGATCGAGCTGCTCGCTCGCCGCCCGCTCAACTACTGGAAACGTCGGGGGCTCGACCCGCAGGCGACGCCTGCGCTTTCCCACGACGGTCCGAAGGCGATGTTGATCAACAGCTACTCCAGCTCCGGCGGCGACGCGCTGCCTTATTACTTCCGCAAGCTCGGGCTGGGCCCGCTGATCGGCACCCGCACCTGGGGCGGACTGATCGGCATTTCCGGCAACCCCGGCCTGGCCGACGGCGGCAGCATTCTGGCCTCGACCTTCCGGTTCCTCGATACCGACGGCAACTGGGTGGTCGAAAACGAGGGCGTCGCGCCCGACATCGAGGTCATCGATCGCCCCGATCTGGTGGCGAAGGGCCGCGATCCGTCGCTGGAACGGGCGGTCGAATACCTGCTGGCCGAACTCGAGCAGAGTCCACCGCGGGAGATAAGCGCTCCGCCGGCGCCCACGGAGTTCGGGAGATAGCCGGCATTCTTGGATGCGTTTCGCAACGCGCTGTGAAATGATTGAGTCAAAACCAACGCAGGGTGCGGGCTGATGTTTGCGAAAATTATCGTGTGGATCGCGGGCCTGGGCTTGATCGGCTTCGGCGGCATGATCGCGATCGCGCCGGTCGACAGCTTCGCCGCGATGGGGCTGCCGATGCCCGACGAAGCCGCCTACCGAATCGAGCTGCGGGCCTTTTATGGCGGCCTGGAACTGGGGCTGGGCGCGCTGCTCGTTTACTGTGCGCTCAACGCGGTCCGCGGCGGCCTGTGGCTGGTGATTGCAACGTTCGGGGCTGTCGGAGTCGTGCGCGGCGTTGCGATGGCGCTCGAGGGTTACGCCGCGCCGCTTTTTTGGTTCGCGCTGGCGACCGAGCTGGGACTGGCCGCGCTCGCGGCGATCGCGCTCAATCGCGGCAGCGCAAAGTCATGAGGCCGGTGCCAAAGGGATCCCCGCGCGCGGTGCCGGACCAAGGCGCCGGCCGCCGGCAACCCGCGGAGATCGCCGCCAGCGCACAACTGGCCGACGTGCGCTACGAAATTCGGGGTTCGCTGGCGCGGCGCGCCCAGGAGCTGGACCACCTCGGCTACGAAGTGCTGCACCTGAACATCGGCAATCCGGGCCGGTTCGGCTTCCGCACGCCCGAGACCATGCGCCTGGCGATGATCGAGAATCTGGCCCAGAGCGAGGCCTACTGTCATCAGAAGGGGGTGTTTCCGGCCCGCGAGGCGGTGGTCATGCAGCAGCAAAACCGTGGCGTCATGGACGTCAGCGCCGACGATGTGCTGATGGGCAACGGGGTCAGCGAGATGATCGACCTGACCCTTCGCGGCCTGCTCAACGCCGGCGACGAAGTCCTGGTGCCATCGCCCGATTACCCGCTGTGGACCGCCGCGGTGACGCTGAACGCGGGCAAGCCGGTGCATTATCCGTGTCCCGAATCCGGCGCTTTCGAGCCCGATCTGACGGCCCTGGAGGCGCTGGCCGGTCCGCGCACCCGCGCGATCGTCGTGATCAATCCCAACAACCCGACCGGGGCGGTCTACTCCCGCGACACGCTTGAAGGCATCGCCCGGTTTGCCGAACGCCGCGGCCTCGTCGTGCTGTCAGACGAGATCTACGACCAGGTGCTGTTCGACGACGCCGAGTTCGTGCCGATGGCGACGCTGGTCGAGGACACGCTGTGCGCGACCTTCGCCGGCCTGTCGAAGGTCTATCGGGCGTGCGGCTACCGGGTCGGCTGGGTGGTATTCAGCGGCGCCCGCCGCCATGCCCGTGAGTTTCTGCTGGGGGTCGAGCTGCTGGCCTCGCTTCGGCTTTGCAGCAACGTCCCCGGCCAGTGGGCGGAGCAAACGGCGCTCGGCGGGCACCAGAGCATCCGGGAGCTGGTCGCCCCCGGCGGGCGCCTGTACGAATCCCGCCAGACCGTGATCGAGGCGGTGGCGGCCAGCCGCCACCTGTCGCTGGCGACCCCCGCCGGGGCCATGTACGCGTTCGTAGGGGTCGATACCTCCGCGATGCCGGATTTCAACGACCACGCGTTCGCGATGGACCTGCTGGAACGCAAACATCTGCTGGTGGTGCCCGGATCGAGCTTCAGCTTTGACCAAGCGGGTCATTTTAGGATCACGATGCTGCCCGACAGCGCGACCCTCAGAGACGCCTTCGAGCGTATCGACGAGGTGCTGGAGGAGTATGCCGGCGGGTAGCCCGCATGATGCATGAGTTTCACTAGGCGGCGCGCATTTACTGAGCGGAGCCAATCGCGCTGATGGAACCGCTGAGCTTCCTGGCCCTCGGGGATTCCTACACCATCGGCGAGGGGCTGCGCGCGGCCGAGCGCTGGCCGGTGCAGCTCGCCGACCGGCTGCGCGCCCGCGGCATTCCAATCTTCCCGCCCCGAGTCATTGCGCGCACCGGCTGGAGCACCGAGGATCTTGCGACGGCGCTGGACCGCGCCCGGCTCAAACCCCGTTATGACCTCGTCTCGCTGTCGATCGGGGTCAACGACCAGTACCGCGATCAAGCGCTCGCCGGCTACCGCGAGCGCTTTGCCGGGCTGCTGGACCGGGCCGTGGCGCTGGCCAGCGGCACGACCGAACGCGTTGTCGTGCCGTCGATCCCGGATTGGAGCGTGACTCCGTTCGCTCGCGAGGACCCGCGGGGAGCGGCCCGGCTTGCCGCGAAACTCGAAGAATTCAACGGCGCGATGCGCGAAGTCGCCGCGGCGCGAAGAGTCGTCTACGTCGACATCACGCCGTCGACCCGGGACATGGGGGCAGACCCCGAACTGGTGGCCGACGACGGACTGCACCCGTCGGCGACGCTTTACGGGCGCTGGGCGGACCGGATCGCGGAGTCGATACGCGGGATGCCGACCCGTTCATGATCGCGGAGCTGCTCGCGGCTGCGACCTGGACTCTCGCGCTGTGCGTCGGGCTGCACCTGAGCCTGTCCCGCCGGCCGCGAGCCTGGCTGGTCGCGTGTTTCGTCAGCAGTTTTCTCTACGTGGTGCTGTCGCTGCAGCTCGAGCGAACCGACGCGGGTTGGTGGCTCGAGGGGTTGCGCTGGGGCCTATTCGCGACCGCGCTCTTTACGTTTGTCCGCTACTGGTTGGCGCGGCGCCGATCCTGACCGCGCCGGGCACCGTATGATTTTGGCGTCAGTCCGGCGCTGCTGGTCACCAATGCTGATCTGGATCAAATCTCCGACACGAACTCTTCGGTAGCCTTTTCGTGAAGTTGCACCACAGGTGAGTCCGATGGATGAACGAACGAAGGAGCTGGTGGCCATCGGTGCCGCCGCGGCGGCAAACTGCCATCCCTGCCTGGAATACCACCTTGGCAAATGTGATGAGTTCGCGATCGCCGGCGAAGACGTCGCCGCCGCCGTCAGGGTCGGCCTGATGGTCAACCGGGGCGCCGAGAACGCAATCCGCAAGAAAGCCGGTGAGCTGCTCGGCGAAATCTCGATGGCTAACTGACCGCGTCCGAGCTTGACCGCGGTCGAACATCCGATGGAGTACGCGATGACCGAAACTGTCCCAATGCCGAGCTGTCCGATGTCCGAAGCCTGCAGGGGAATGATGCAAAGACCGCGCTCCGCGTGGTGGCTGATCGGCCCCGGCGCCCTGCTAGTCCTGCTGGGCGTCGTGGTACTGATCGAACCGCGGGTTTTGGCATGGCTGGTAGCGATCGCGCTGATCGTGATGGGAGCGGGCATCATCATGATGGCCAGATTCATGCGCCGATTCGGAAGGCGGCACCATTCGGGCGGGCATTAGCCTGTCACATTGCATGAATCTCGCCGGGTCGGCGGCTTTTCAATGAGCCGAACCGGGGTACACGTGAAGCCGCCGCGGCCGCGGAAAGACGTGGCCGAAGTGAAATGCCTGTTCGGTGGGCCCGTGGGCCTGGATCCGGCGCAGCCGGTCCTCCCCCTCGGCCACCGGGGGTCGGTGGCCCGCCGGTACCCACCACAGCGCCAGGTGCCCGGCCGCGGGCGCATGGAACCAGTCCTTCTTGCCGCGCAGCAATTCGCGGTGGTTCGATCGGTAGGCAAAGACTTGAAGCGCCTCGATGGTCTCCCACACCGACATGTTGAAGATCAGCTCAGGGTCATCGAGCACCCGGGTCTCGGTCGCGTTGCCACTGTCGTC
>JBFGYD010000072.1:0-8534 GCA_041587615.1 Lysobacterales bacterium | reverse complement strand
GCGTCGAAGTCGACGACGACTTCGTCGGTCATCGGGTGGGACTGGCAGGTCAGCACGAATCCGTCTTGAACCTCATCGTCTTCGAGCGCGTAGTTGACGTCCATCTTGACCTCGCCGCTCAACAGCTTGGCGCGGCAGGTGCAGCACACACCGCCTTTGCACGCGAACGGCAGGTCGGCGCCGCCGGCGAGCGCCGCATCCAGGATCGACTGGCCCTCGGTGGCCAGTTCGATCCTTGTCTGCTTGCCGTCGGCGATTACCGTGACCCGGCGCCGCGGGCCTTTGGCAGCCGAGGGCGTGACGGGCTTCGCGCGGAGCTGGTCTTCGGTACCGAACAACTCGAAGTGAACGTGCTTCTTGTCGATCCCCATCTGGTCGGAAAGCGCCGGTCGCAGCGCGTCGATCATCTTCTGCGGTCCGCACAGAAAGACCTCATCCATTTGCTCGAAAGCCACCAGGCGCTCGCCGAGCGCTTCGAGCTTGGCCGGGTCGATGCGGCCGTTGAACAGCGGCACGTCGCGCTGCTCGCGGCTCAGCACGTGGATCAGGTGAAAGCGCTCCGGGTAGCGGTTCTTCAGGTAGGTCAGCGGGTCGCGCAGCATGATGCTGGCGGCGTTGCGGTTGCCGTAGATCAGCGTGAAGTCGCTGCCCGGCTCCCGCGCGAGCGTGGTCTTGACGATCGACAGCACCGGGGTGATGCCGGCGCCGGCCGCGATCGCGAGATAATGCTTCTTGGGCGCCGGGTCCAGCGGCGTGAAAAAGCGGCCCTTGGCCGGCATCACGTCGATCTCGTCACCGGCCTTGAAATGATCATTGGCGAAGGTCGAAAAGCGGCCGCCGCGCAGGCGCCGGATCGCGACCCGGATTTCATCGTCGTCGACCCCGCTGCAGATCGAGTAGTTGCGCCTGAGTTCCTCGCCGTCGATTATCGCTCGCAGCGTCAGGTGCTGGCCGTGTTTGAACGCGAACGTCCCGGTCAGGTTCTCCGGGACGTCGAACCGGACCGAGATGGCATCTTCGGTCTCCCGCCGGACCTCGCCAATCTTCAACCGATGAAAATGGTAGACCGTCATGGGCGCGGGCCGGATAGCCTGGCTACAGGCACTTGAAGTAGTCGAACGGCTGCTGGCAGCTCTGGCACATATACAGCGCCTTGCAGGCGGTCGAGCCGAATTCTGAGAGCTTGCGCGTCTCGGTCGAATCGCACTGCGGGCACGTCACATCGGGTTCCACGCCGAGCAGACTGCGCTTGGAAGTTGACGCCTCGACTGGCGGCGCGATGCCGTAGGCCTTGAGCTTGGCGCGGCCGGCCTCGCTCAACCAGTCGGTGGTCCAGGGCGGATCGTAGGTGGTCTCGACCCGCGCGGCGATGCCGCATTCATCGAGCCGCGCGCGCACGTCGGCCTCGATCGCGTTCATCGCCGGACAGCCGGAATAGGTCGGGGTGATCGTGACGACCCATTGCTCACCGTCTCGGATGACCCCTCGCAGCACGCCGAGGTCGGCGATCGTCAGTACCGGAATTTCCGGGTCGGTGACCGCGGCCAGCAGGTCCCAGACACGTGCCGCTTCCGGATCCTCGGGCCGTGCCTGCTCCGCGGCGGCTTCCGTTGAGGCTACCATTGCAGGCCGGGATAGGCGCGCTGCATGAACTGCAGCTCCGCCAGCAGGTAGCCCAAGTGCTCGGTGTGATCGCCGCGGCGTCCGCCGTCGATCTGCCAGTCGTCCGCCGGCCGCTCGAGTCCAGCCTCGGCCAGGACCTGATCCACGGTCTGGTTCCACCGCTCGCGCAGGGTCTCCCGGTCCACCGCGACGCCGGCGGCGGCCAGCCCCGTTTCCAGCTCGTCCATTGAGAAAAGCTCGCCGCTGTAGCCCCAAACCCTAGCGAGGCCCGCCTCGACCCGGGCGTGGCTTTCCTCGGTGCCGTCGCCCAGGCGTACCAGCCAGCCGCTCGAGTGGCGCAGGTGGTAGCGCGATTCCTTGACCGCCTTGGCGGCGATGCCGGCCAGGGTCTTATCGGTCGAGCGCGCCAGGGCGCCGAAAAAAGGCACGTTAAACGCGTCGACCAGAAAATGCCGCGCGATCGTGTCGCCGAAATCGCCGCGCGGCAGCTCGCAGATCAGCAGGTTCCGGTACTCGCGGCAGTCCCGCAGATAGGCGAGCTGGTCCTCGTCGCGGCCCGCGTCTTCGACCTGCGCCGCGTAGGCCAACAGCATTCGCGCGCGGCCAATGTGGTCCAGCGCGATGTTGGTCAGCGCGATGTCCTCTTCGAGGTAGGGCCCGTTGGAGCACCACTCGGACAGGCGGTGCCCCAGCGTCAGCGCGTCATCGCCCAGGCGCAGCGCGTATTGGAACAGTTGTTGTTCGCTCACAGATGCTTGACCTCCTCGGGCACCTCGTAAAAGGTCGCGTGGCGGTAGGGCTTGTCGTCCATCGGGTCGTAAAAGGCGTCGGCGTCTTCCTCCTGCGAGGCGACGATATCGGTGGACTTGACCACCCACAGGCTGACCCCTTCGCTGCGCCGGGTGTAGACGTCGCGCGCGTACTGCAGCGCCATTTCGTGGTCTTCGGCGTGCAGGGAACCGACGTGCTTATGATCCAGGCCGCGCTTGGAGCGGACGAAAACTTCGAACAGCGGCAGTTCGTGTCGATCGCTCATCTTCAGCTCCCTCAAGCCGCGCTCGCGGCGCGGCGGTGTTTGGCCTCGTACGCGGCCGCGGCCTCGCGCACCCAGGCGCCGTCCTCGTGCGCCTTGACGTGGTGGGCGATGCGGTCGCGGTCGCACATGCCGTTGCCCGAGACCACCCGCCAGAACTCGTCCCAGTCGATCGCGCCGAAATCGTAGTGGCCCCGCTCCTCGTTCCACTTCAGGTCAGGATCCGGGATCTCGAGCCCCAGGTAGTCCGCCTGCGGCACCGTCTGATCAACGAATTTCTGGCGCAGGTCGTCGTTGGTGTAGTGCTTGATCTTCCAGGCCATCGACTGGGCGGTGTTGGTGGACTGGGCATCGGATGGGCCGAACATCATCAGCGACGGCCACCAGAACCGGTTCAGCGCGTCCTGCGCCATCTGCTTCTGGACCTCGCTGCCGCGCGAGAGCGTCAGCATGATCTCGTAGCCCTGGCGCTGGTGAAAGCTCTCCTCCTTGCAGATCCGCACCATGCCACGCGCGTACGGCCCGTAGGAACAGCGGGTCAGCGCCACCTGATTGACGATCGCGGCCGAGTCGACCAGCCAGCCGATCGCGCCGATGTCGGCCCAGCTCAAGGTCGGGTAGTTGAAGATGCTCGAGTACTTGGCCTTGCCGACGTGCATGTCGGCTATCATCTGCGAGCGGCTCGAGCCCAGGGTCTCGGCGGCGGCATACAAATACAGCCCGTGGCCGGCTTCATCCTGGACCTTGGCCAACAGCACCAGCTTGCGCCGCAAGGTCGGCGCGCGGGTGATCCAGTTGCCCTCCGGCTGCATACCGATGACTTCCGAGTGGGCGTGCTGGCTCATCATCCGGATCAGCGTCTTGCGGTATTTTTCGGGCATCCAGTCCTTCGGCTCGATCCGCTCCCCGGCACGGATGCGGGCCATGAAACGTTGCTCGTGCAGCTGCGTCGATGGGGGGCTGGCTTCGTTCATCATGACCTCCGGGGCAAGTCTAATATGATACACAAAGCCGAAGATGGAAGGAATTTGTGTATCGTAAAAGGCGGTTTCGGGCCGATCCACCGGGCCACGCAAGAGCCCGCGGATTTTGCGCCGCGGATCGTTTTCGAGCCCCGCGCACTGAACCCAGCTAAAGGCACATCGCATCGGCGCGCTTCCTCTGGTACCTTTACCGGCCCCGCATCCCCCACCATGGAGGAAATTCAATGATGCGCTGGCAACTAATTGCTGTGTCGCTGCTGTTCGCGCTGTCCGGCGCGACCGCCGCGGAGATCGAAATTCCGTTCGAAAAATACGTGCTCGACAACGGTCTGACCCTGATCGTGCACGAGGACCACAAGGCCCCGGTGGTCGCGGTCAACGTCTGGTACCACGTCGGCTCCAAGAACGAGAAAGAAGGCAAGACCGGCTTTGCCCATCTGTTCGAGCACTTGATGTTCAACGGCAGCGAAAACTACAACGACGACTATTTCAAGGCGTTGGACCGGATCGGCGCCACCGGCTACAACGGCACCACCAATTTCGACCGCACCAACTACTTCCAGGTCGTGCCGAAGAACGCGCTGGACATGGCCCTGTGGTTGGAGTCCGATCGAATGGGCCATCTGCTGGGCGCGATCGACCAGGCCAAGCTCGACGAGCAGCGCGGGGTCGTACAGAACGAGAAGCGCCAGGGCGAAAACCAGCCCTACGGCAAGGTCTTCGACACCATGTTCGCAAGCATGTTTCCGAAAGGACACCCCTATTCGTGGCTTCCGATCGGATCGATGGAGGACCTCGACGCGGCCTCGCTGGAGGACGTGCACGAGTGGTTCAAGCGGTACTACGGCGCGGCCAACGCGGTCGTCGTCATCGCCGGCGACGTCGATCCCGAGGACGCCAAGGCGCGGGTCGAGAAGTACTTCGGCCACATCCCCGCCGGACCGCCGTTGATCCGCCAGGAGACCTGGATTCCCGAGATCGACGGCGTGCACCGCGTCTTTATGGAAGACCGGGTGCCGCAGGCGCGGCTTTACAAAATCTACATGATGCCTGAGATCGGCCATATCGACTCCGAGCACCTGGACTTCGTTGCCGGCATCCTGAGCGAGGGCAAGACCTCACGCCTGTACAAGCGGCTGGTCTACGATGATCAGATCGCCTCCGACGTGGCGGCGTTTTCGTTCCCGCTGGAAATCTCCGGTCTCTTCGGGGTCATCGTGACCGCGCTGCCGGGGCAGGATCTGGCCGAGGTCGACGCCGCGATCGAAGAAGAGGTCGCACGCTTTCTGAAAGATGGCGCGACCGACGAGGAGCTGAACCGGATTCGCACGACGCGACGCGCCGCCTTCATCCGCGGCCTGGAGCGGGTCGGCGGCTTTGGCGGCAAGTCCGACATCCTGGCGCAGAACGAGGTCTACCTCGGCGATCCCAGCGCCTACAAGACCACGCTGGAGCGCTGGGACTCGGCCACGCTGGACGACCTCAAGCGGGTCGCCGCCAAGTGGATGAAGCGCGGCCACTACGCGCTCGAGGTGCACCCGTTCGCCCAGTACACCGCCGCGGCCAAGGACGGCGCCGACCGTTCCGAACTGCCGGATGTCGGCTCGCCGCCGCCGGTCAACTTTGACGATTTTACCCGCCACGAGCTTTCCAACGGCCTCAAGGTCATCGTCGCCGAGCGCAGCGCCGTACCGGTGATCAACCTGCGCCTGGTGGTCAACGCGGGCTACGCCGCGGATCAGTTCGGCCGGCCCGGCACCGCGTCGCTGGCGATGGACATGTTGGATGAAGGCACCAGAAAGCGCTCCGCGCTCGAGATCAGCGACGAACTCAACGACCTCGGCGCCAACCTCAGCCTGGACTCCGATCTGGACATGTCGACGGTGTCGATGAGCGCGATCGCCGAGCAGCTCGACGGCTCGCTGGAGCTGTTCGCCGACGTGATCCTGAACCCGTCGTTCCCGGACGCCGAGTTCGAACGCCTGCGTAAGCTGCAATTGGCGCAGATCGCCCAGGAAAAGGTGCAGCCCGTGTCGATGGCGCTGCGGGTGTTTCCCAAGCTTTTGTACGGCGGCGATCACGCCTACGGCCTGCCGTACACCGGCAGCGGCACCGAGGCGTCGGTCAGCGCGATGAGCACGAATGACCTGCGTGAGTTTCACCAGGCCTGGTTCAAGCCCAACAACGCCACCCTGGTGGTCGTTGGCGACACGACGTTTGCCCAGATCGAACCGAAGCTGGAGAAGCTTTTTCGCAAGTGGGACGCGGGCGACGTACCCGAAAAAAACATCGATTTCGTGACCCACAAGGCGCGTTCGGCGATCTACCTGATCGACCGGCCCGACTCCGAGCAGTCGATCATTTTCGCCGGCCACGTCGCGCCGCCGAAAAACAGCGACAACGACATCGCGATCGAGGCGATGAACGAGGTTCTCGGCGGCAGCTTCAATGCGCGCATGAACATGAACCTGCGCGAGGACAAGAGCTGGTCCTACGGCGCCCGCACGTTCGTGCTCGATGCGCGCGGCCAGCGCCCGTTCCTGGTTTACGCGCCGGTGCAAACCGACAAGACCAAGGAGTCGATGGCGGAAATCCACGCCGAGGTCTCGGCGATCCGCGGCGAGCGCCCGCCGACGGCCGAAGAGACCGCCCGGGCCCGCGACAAGAACAGCCTGACCCTGGCCGGTCGCTGGGAAACCGCCGGCGCGGTGGCCAACTCGATCGAAGAGATGGTGCGGTTCGGTCTGCCGGACGATTACTGGGACAACTACGCCGGCCAGGTCCGGGGACTGTCCGATGAGCAGATCACGGCGGCCGCCGAGGAAGTGATTCGGCCCGACAACATGGTCTGGGTCGTCGTGGGCGACCGCGCCAAGATCGAGGCAGGCATTCGCGAACTGGGCTACGGCGACATCCAGATGATGGACGCCGACGGCAACCCGCTGGGCGAAGCCGGCCCGTGACTTCAAGCCGGGCTCAACGTGTCGTCTCACAGGTGAGAAGGCTCGCCGAGCCCGGCTCGATCCCGCGATCCGCTATCGTTTCGTGCTGCCGATACTGCTCGCCCTGACAGTTCCGGTGACGGGGCTTGCCTTACTCTATGCGCGATGGGAATACCGCAAGCGCAGCAGGCTAAGCCTGTGGGGTTTGCTGTTGCTTTGCGCCATGTTATTCGTGCCCAATCTGGTGCTCGAATACGCCACCCGATACGAGCTGCCAAGTACGCCGATGGACTACTTCGGCGTATTGGTTGGGATCGCGGGAATAACCCTGTGCCTGATCAGCGTCAGCTTTTTCCGTTCAGTGCCGAAGGTTCTTTGCCTGGACACGGGCAAGTTGACCACATCCGGGCCCTACGCGTGGAGCCGAAATCCGCAGTATGTAGGCTGGTTCTTGTTCCTGCTTGGATTCGCGCTCACCGACTGGTCGCTGTGGTGTCTGGGGGCACTGATCGTGATCGGGGTCAGCCTGCATTTGCTGGTGCTGGTGGAGGAGGAGCACCTGCGCCGGCTTTTCGGCCAGCCTTACGTCGAGTTTTGCCGCAAAGTACCGCGCTACGCCGGTTGGGGGCATCTGCGGCTGTGGGGGGCAGTGACCCGGCCCTAAACCCGCTCTCGGAATATTCTCGAAATCATCCGAGAACAAGTTACTATCGCCGAAACCCGCGAGATCGATCGTGACCCCTTCAGTCAGACCCGCGGAGTTGCTCGTAGACCGCCTTGCGGAAAACCTCGTCACGGCCCCAGCCGCTCTTCGGCGTGGCGAACGTCTGCGACATGATCACGCCGACGAAACCGCGCTCTGGGTCGATCCAAAAGTGGGTGCCTTCATAGCCGCCTCCGATCCAGAGCCCCGGCTGCGTCGGCACCCCGGTAGCTGACTTGCCGCTGCTAACCCAGAGGTTGTAGCCGTTGTAGCCATAAGGGTTGTTCAACTGAGTGTGGGGGGAAGCGATGTCCTCGACGGTGGATTTTTCGAGTAAGCGGGCGCCGTTCAGCACTCCCCGATTCAGCAACATGCGCAGGAAGTCGGCGTAGCCGTCGGCGGTTGCCAACATGCCTTCCCCGCCCAGATACAACCGATGATCCGGGTCATAATTGGGGACGTCGGGCCCGAAGATGTCCAACTCGCCGTCGCGGGCCGGCCTGAGAAAGCCATCTTTTCCGGAGATGCGCGGAAGCAGGCGCCCGCCGGGTGGGAGACCGTACCGCAAGCCGTGGATACCCAGCGGGCGGGTCACCCGCTCCTCGACCAGCCGATCGAGACTGTTACCGGTTGCCCGCTCGGCGACGAGGCCCAGTACGGTGGTATTGGTGCCGTAGAAATAGTCCGCTCCCGGCTGCTGAATCAGCGGTAGTGCAGCCAGCAGGTCGACCAGTTCGTCGCTGTTGGCGGCCTTCGGCAGGTTCCTGGCGGCCACCAGCGAATCCAGGCAGGGGATGCCCGTGGTGGCGTAATAGAAACCGGCCTCGTGGTTGATCAGGTCCTCGACGGTCATCACCGAAGCCACGGGCACCAAGCGGAGGGGACAAGCGGAATCCTTGTTCTCGATCCGAGTTAGATCAGCCCCATCACTCGAAACGGCCACCTTCAAGCCGGCGAACTCGGGAATGTACTTCGCGACTGGATCGCCCAGTCTCAGCACGCCGTCCTCGACCAGATCCAGCGCCACCGATATCGTAACGATCTTGCTCATCGACCAGATCCGGATCCAGGACTTGCCGTCAACCCGGACCCCCGGCAACAGGGCGTCGTTGACCGCCGCGTGTTCATAGATCAAACGGCCTTGCCGGTCTTCGAGCCGGGCATATATAAACGGATACGCGTTGGAGTTTACGTATTGGTCGAGGACGGCATCGAGCGCGTCCGGGTTTGCAATGACAATGCCCGGATAT
>JBFGYD010000071.1:0-8556 GCA_041587615.1 Lysobacterales bacterium | reverse complement strand
TCGAGCCGTTTCTGCTGTCATCCAGTCTGATCGGCGTGGTGGCCCAACGCCTGGTGCGGCTGCTGGACCCGGATCACAGCGACGCTTATCGCGCCAGCGCCGCGGAGTGCCGCGCGTTTGGCCAGGCCCCCGCTGAGCTGCCGCTGCTCCGGCGGCCGCTGATCGCGTCCGAGGATCGTGGCGGCGGCTACCGCGGGCGCACCGGCATCTACGAACTGCTGATCGTGGACGAGACCCTGCGCGATCTGATTCACGACGGCGCCAGTGAGAGCGCGCTGCTGGGTCACGCCCGCCGCCGCTGCCCGCCGATCCTGGCCGACGGCTGGGACAAGGTCCTGGCCGGAGTGACCTCGGTCGAGGAAGTCCTGCGGGTCACGCGCCAGGAGTGAGCCCGCATGCAGTGTGAAGACTGATAGTGGGCGCCTACGAGTACTCGGCCCTCGATCCCCGCGGTCGCCGCCAGCGCGGCGTGCTGCAGGGAGACACCTCGCGCCAGGTGCGCCAACTGCTGCGCGAGCGGGGCTTGAGCCCGCTTGCGGTGGAGCCGGTCGCCGAGGGGCGAAGCGCGCGCGGCTTCGGCTTCAAGCGTGCTCTGAGCGCCAACGAATTGGCTCTGGTCCTGCGCCAGCTCGCCAGCCTCAGCGGCGCCGGCATCGCGCTGGAGGAGGCGCTGGCGACGGTCGCGGAGCAGGCCGAGCGGCGGCCCGCCAAACGCGTCCTGGTGGCGCTACGCGCGCGCGTTATGGAAGGTCACTCGCTGTCGGCGGCGATGGGCGATTTTCCGCGCGCCTTTCCCGACCTGGTGCGCGCCACCATCGCGGCCGGCGAAACCTCCGGCCATCTCGATCGCGTGCTGGAGCGCCTGGCCGATTACGCCGAGTCCAAGGAACAGCTCGGCCGCAAGGTGCTGCTGGCGGCGCTCTATCCGGCCATCGTCGCCGCGGTCGCGGTCGCTACCGTCATCGGGCTGCTCGCTTACGTGGTGCCGCAGGTCGTGTCGATGTTCGAAAGCTTCGATCAGACCCTGCCGCCGCTGACCCGAGCGCTGATCTCGGTCAGCGACTTCACCCAGCGCTGGGGACGGATCCTGGGGTTGGGGACGATCGCGGCCGTGGCGCTGGCGGTGCTGCTGCTGCGCCGCGCCTCGGTGCGGCAACGCTGGCACCGCGCGCTGCTGGCTACGCCGGTCGCCGGGCGCCTGATCCGGGCGGTCAACACGGCCCGCTTCACGCGTACCTTGAGCATTCTGACCGCCAGCGCGGTGCCGCTGCTGGATGCGCTCAAGATCTCCGGCCAGGTCATGGCCAACCTGCCGATGCGCGCCGCGGTCGAGCGTGCCCGGGCGCGCGTGCGGGAGGGCACCAGCCTGAACCAGGCGCTCAAGGCCACCGGGCTGTTTCCGCCGATGGTCACCCGGCTGATCGCCAGCGGTGAGCAGAGCGGCGAACTGGAAGACATGCTGGCGCGGGCCTCCGATCATCAGGACCGCGAGGTTGAAAACACCGTCGCCGTGCTGATGGGGGTGCTCGAACCGGCCCTGATTCTGGCCGTCGGCGCGGTCGTTTTGACCATGGTGCTGGCGATCCTGCTGCCGATCTTCCAGATGAACAAGCTGATTCAATGATCCGCTTCGACTCGGTCAGCAAGCGCTACGCCGGCGGCCGCGACGCGCTCGATAAGTTGAGCTTCGAAATTGAAAGTGACGAAATGGTGTTCGTGACCGGCCATTCCGGCGCGGGCAAGACGACGCTGTTGAAGATGGTTGCCCTGCTGGAGCGACCGACCCGCGGCAGCGTGCTGGTCGACGGCGCCAACCTGGGCCGCCTGCGCCGGCGCCGGGTCGCGTTCCACCGGCGCAAGATCGGGATGATTTTTCAGGACCACAGGCTGCTGGCAGACCGCACCGTCTTCGACAACGTGGCCCTGCCGCTGGTCATCACCGGCGCGCGCCGGGCCGAACTCAAGCGCCGCGTCCGCGCGGCCCTGGACAAGGTCGGGCTGCTGGCGCGCGAGCGCGCGTTCCCGGTCGCCCTGTCGGCCGGCGAGCAGCAGCGGGTCGGCATCGCGCGCGCGATCGTCGGCAAGCCGCCGGTGCTGCTGGCCGACGAACCGACCGGCAACCTCGATCCCGACCTGTCGGGCGAAATCATGCGCCTGTTCGCGGAGCTGAACACGCTCGGACTGTGCCTGCTGATCGCCAGCCACGACCTGCATCTGGTGCGCGCAATGCGGCGCCGCGTGCTGGTGCTGGAACACGGTGCGTTGATCGACGATTTCCGGCCGCGCGCGCAACATGCGGGCTAGATGAAAAAGCAACCGAAGGACCGGCCCGGGTGGCGACGGATCGGGTCCGCCCTGCGCGCGTCGGCGGAAAACCACGCCTACACTCTGGTCGCGAGTCTCGGGCGGCTGTGGGGGAGGCCGCTGGCCTCGCTGATGACCGTCGGGGTCATCGCGATCGCGCTGGCGCTGCCGGCGGGTCTGCACCTGGCGCTGAAGAACCTGCGCCAGCTCGGCGACCGCTGGCAGGTGCTCGGGGAGATCTCGGTATTCCTTGGCGCCGGCACCGACGCCGACACCGCAACCCGCCTGGCAGACGAGATCGGCGCCCGGCCGGACGTGGCGTCGGTCCGCCCGATCGCGCCGGCCGAGGCGCTGGCCGATTTCAGGCGGCACTCCGGTTTCGACCAGGCGCTCGACGGCTTGCCCGCCAACCCGCTACCGTGGGTGCTCGTGGTCAGCCCGACCCGCGAGGCGCTGGCCGGCAGCGGGCACAGCGCGCTGGGCCCGCAGCTCGAGGCACTGCCGGAGGTGGATTTTGCGCAATTCGACATGGAGTGGTTAAATCGCTTCGACGCGCTGCTGCACATCGGGCGGCGCGGCGCCCTGATGATCGGCGTGTTGCTCGCTGTCGCGGTCCTGCTGATCGTCGGCAATACCGTTCGCCTGGAACTCCAGGCCCGCCGGCCGGAAGTGGAAATCAGTAAGCTTCTCGGCGCAACCGACGGCTTTGTGCGCCGGCCGTTTCTTTATCTGGGGGTCTGGTACGGCGTGCTGGGCGGCCTGCTCGCCGCTTCGCTGATTGCGGCGGTGCTGGCCCTGTCGGGACCGCCGGTGGCGACCCTGGCCGGCGCTTATCAGTCCGACTTTCGGATCCTCGGGTTGAGCCTGCCGGAGACCGCGGGCCTGATCGGAGCCGGTGGAGCGATCGGCTGGCTGGGTTCATGGATCGCCGTCGGCCGGCAGTTGTCTGAGATCAAGCCGGGCTAGCAGCCTGTCGGACTCAGGGGCTCGTGGAGAAAATTCGTGAGAGCGAGTAGCAGTGGACGATTCTTTGAGGCGAATAGCCCTAGCTATTTAACGAAAAGGCATCGTCTTCTGATGCCGGTCTCACAGATTTTGGGCCGATCCGGCCTAAGTCTGACAGACTGCTAGGCCCGCCGACGCGACAATTAGAAACATCATGCAAGACTCGGGACTCCAAGGCGATCATCCGCGCATCGTCATCGTCGATTCATCGAAGGTGACCCGGCGACTGATCGAAAAACTGATCTCGAACGCGCTGCCGGAGGCCGAGGTGCTGTCATTCGACACCGCGGGGGCGGCGCTCGAGGCCTGCGACGAAGCCGTCGTCGATCTGGTCAGCAGCGCAATCTCGCTGCCGGACATGGACGGGCTGACCCTCGCCCGACGGATTCGTGAGCACAGCCCGCAGCGCTACATCCCCATTATTCTGGTGTCCGGCGAGGTCCAGTCCCGGCTTCAGCGGCGCGATTTGGGCGACGACGTCACCGATTATTTCGACAAGTCGCAGGGTTTCAAGGCGCTCGGCGCGTTCATCAGCGGCTACGTCAATCCGGACGCAAGCGTCACCGGGCACGTGCTGTACGTCGAGGACAGCAAGGTGGTGGCGATGGCCACCCGGCGCGTCATGGAACGCAACGGCCTGCGCGTGACCCACGTGGTCTCGGTCGAGGAGGCGCTGGGACTGATCGAGGAATCGATCAACGCCGGCGGCGAGCCGGGGGTCGACGTGATCCTGACCGACGTCTACCTGAAGGGTGGGCTGACCGGCCAGGCCCTGGTGGAAAAGCTGCGTGGCGGGGTGGGCTTGAGTCGCCGGCAACTGCCGATTCTGGTCATGACCGGGGACGACAACCGCTCGAACCAGACCGCGCTGCTAAAGACCGGGGCCAACGACTTGGTCCAGAAACCGTTCGACGAACACATCCTGATCAAGAAGCTGCGCTTTCAGCTCCAGGTCTCACAAGGGCTCGGCTAAGCCCGAATGCTACAAGAGTCCACTCCATGAGCGGCAGCGCAGAGCGCGGACTCAGCGATTCGTGGCAGCGCGCGGTCGGCGCCGAGTTGGAAAAACCGTACATGGCCGAGCTGCGCGATTTTCTGCGCGCCGAAAAGCGCGCCCGCAAGCACATCTACCCGCCCAGCGGCGAGATCTTCAACGCGTTGAACACCACCCCGGTCGAGGCGGTCAAGGCGGTGATTCTGGGCCAGGATCCGTACCACGGTGCGGGCCAGGCTCACGGCCTTTGCTTCTCGGTCAAGCCCGGCGTCGCCTCACCCCCGTCGCTGGTCAACATTTTCCGCGAGATCGAATCCGACCTCGGTATTGAGCCCCCCGGCCACGGCTGCCTGACCCACTGGGCGCGCCAGGGCGTGCTCCTTTTGAATGCGGTGCTGACGGTCGAGCACGGCAAGGCCGGTTCGCACCAGGGCAAGGGCTGGGAGCAGTTTACCGATGCCGTGGTCGCTTACCTCGACCGGCGGCGCGAGGGCTTGGTCTTTCTGCTGTGGGGCAGCTACGCCCAGGCCAAGGGACGGCTGATCGATCGCCGTCGCCATTGCGTGCTCGAGGCGCCCCACCCGTCCCCGCTGTCGGCCCCGCGCGGCTTTTTCGGCTGCCGCCACTTTTCCCGCTGCAACGACTACCTCGCCAGCCGAGCTCGGCTGCCGATCGACTGGTCGCTCCCGCCGGCCTGATGTGCTACTATTAGCGGTTAGGTTTGCTGCATGTCGTGCCCGTGGAAGGGTTCGGCGTGCGGAACTAACGTTATTGTTGGCACTCCAAGCGTATGAGTGCTAAATCGTGCCGACGGAGGAGCTATGACCCAAGCTTTGATGACCATGAACTTGCCGGTGCCGTGTCACCTCGGCAGTTTGGATGCGTACATCAATGTGGTGAACCAGATTCCGGTGCTGAGCGAGGACCAGGAACAATCGCTGGCGCGGCGCTACCGCGACGCCAGTGACCTGGACGCGGCGCGGGATCTGGTGCTGGCCCATCTGCGCTTCGTCGTCCACGTCGCGCGCGGCTATTCCGGCTACGGCCTGCCGCTGGGCGATCTGGTTCAAGAAGGCAACATCGGCCTGATGAAAGCAGTCAAGCGCTTCGACCCCGATCGCGGGGTGCGCCTGGTCTCGTTTGCCGTACACTGGATTCGCGCCGAGATGCACGAGTTCATCCTGCGCAACTGGCGGATCGTCAAAGTCGCCACCACCAAGGCCCAGCGCAAGTTGTTTTTCAACCTGCGCAAGTCGAAGAAGCGGCTCGGCTGGTTGAATCAGGCCGAGGTTAAGGCGGTAGCCAAGGACTTGGGCGTCAACCCCGACGTCGTGGTCGAGATGGAATCGCGACTCTCCGGTCAGGACGTAGGCTTCGACGCGTCGCTGGACGACGATTCCGACTCCCGTCCGGCGCCGATGAACTATTTGGTCAATAACAGTCTCGACCCGGCCACCAACGCCGAGCGGGACAACCTGACGGACCACAACAACACGCTGCTCTACGAGGGCTTGGAGCAACTCGACGAGCGCAGTCAGGACATCATCCAGAGCCGCTGGCTGTCGGACAAAAAATCCACGCTGCAGACCCTAGCCGACAAGTACGGCGTGTCCGCCGAGCGGGTGCGCCAGCTCGAGGCCAACGCGCTGAAGAAGATGCGCGCCTCGATCGCCGCCTGAGCGGCCACGCAAGAGCATCAAGGCCTCCATCGCGGAGGCCTTTTTTTTGCCCGACACGACGGCTGCGCCCGGTAACGTACGCCCGTATCTTCCCCCGGCTCGATCGGCTAGCCCACAGATTGCATGAGTTGACCGCAGAGACGACGCCCAGTGGAACTCATGCAATACGCGGGTTAGGCTTGGGCCATCCAGCGCAACGTCCGGGAGGGGCATGACGCTCTTTGCCGAACTGAAGGTCGTCAGGTGCGAACCCAAGCCATGCCTGCCGTGAACGATGCTTTGCTCGCGGCGCGCCTGCTTGACGGAGGTGGTGCGGTCTGGAACGTCAGGCATCTCGTTGGGGCGGCCAATCCCGGCACCACTGTGGACGATGCGCCGGCGATACAAGCAGCCATCAACGCGGCACACGACGGAGCCAATCGGTCAGGCGAATCGGTCGAGGGTTCGACGAAGCACGGGACGGCTGAGGGCTGCCCGAGGCGGCGGAAAGGATCGAAGGGCGGTAGGCCGGCAGGACTATCCAAGCGAATCGCGTCAGAGCTTGCCGCGGAAAGCGGCATGGGGGCCGGAATGTCGGAAGGCGGCACGAACAAGGACTGGAAACAAGACAAGATAGGCCGCCACGTATTCGTAAGCGGGCCGCGAGAAATCTATCTCGACAGGCGCATGAAGAATTTGCGGAACAGCATCTTGAAGGAGATCCACAAGCAGGGATTCAAGCTCACGGCTTTCGAGACGCCCGAAGGCGGCTGTGGGCATGCCGAACGAGTGAGGTGGAGTCCCGAGTCGGTCATTGAGGTCATGCGGGCTTGCGTGGGTGTGGTTCTCCTGGGGTTTCCGGTGGCCTGGAGCCGGAAGAAAGAGGGAGAGAACGAAGAGGGGCTCGCAAGCGAGTACTGTCACTACGAGGGCGCGTTGGCGGTCCTATTGCGGCTGCCCGTTCTCGCCTTGATCGAAGAAGGAACGGCGGAACGAGGCGTTTTTGGAGACAAGTCAGGATTCCAGAAGCTTGCGATACCGAGAGGCTCGACGACGCGGTGGCTCAAAAGGAAGGAGTTCAAGGAGTTTCTGGGCGGCTGGATCGAAAACGACCTGCACAAACGACGAGACCTGTTCCTCGCTTACAGCAGTGACTCGAAGCCCCTTGCGAATACACTCCGGACTCACCTAGAGCGCAAGCGCAATCCCGCGAACTCCGGGAAGCTGAGGACGCTGGATTGGGACAGAGACTTCGTGAGAGGTGGAAATCTGTTTCGCGAAATCGAGCGAGCTGCGGAAAGTTGCAGCGCCGCCATCATGCTGTTCACGAAGAAGGATCAGTTGCTTGCGAAGGGCGAGGCGGAGCAGGCAAGCGCATTGAGCATTCCGCCCGACAACGTGATTTTCGAAGCGGGCTATTTCGCTCATGCTAAGTCCAAGCCGCGAGTCCTGATTGTCCTCGAAAGGGAAGTCAAGCTGCCGAGCGACCTCAAGGGCGATCTCCATCTCGAGTTCGATCGCGCTCAAGGTGACACTTTCGACCAAGACGTCCTCGATGAAATAGACGATTGGGTCGACAAGCGCATTTGGGGGGTCGACTGACGCGGGTGCCGCCTCGGCCATCAACGCCTGCGCCTGGGCGCTCGCAAATGGGTAGGGGCTCAGCAGAAACTCGCGCGGGAGGTCGGTATCGCAGCGTCGCCGGATCGTCGCCGACGATCGTCCTCCGCGCCACCGCACCCCCCAATGCGCGTCGAGCCGGCCATCACGGATAGCGATCGGGTGGCATCAGGGCCGCAAGGTGATGACGTTGCAGCGCCGGCCAGGTCGGTGGCTTTTTAATGCACGCCCGAGCGGCCGCCAAAGCCAGCCGGCGGGAAAAGCTCGAACGCTTGTGTCGGGACATCTCCAGGCCGCCCGGCCATTTCCTCCAGTGCCTCGATCCGTTCGTTGATCTGTCTATCTCAGCAGATAATGGACGCCCAGTGAAACTCATGCAAGATGCGGGTTAGGCTGGCCATCCAGCGCAACGCCTGGGAGGAACATGACGCTTTTTTCCGAAATGAAGCGTCGCAACGTTTTCCGCGTGGCGGCGGCCTACCTGGTGTTGTCCTGGCTGCTGCTGCAGGTCAGCGCGAGCGTTCCAGCTGCTCCTGCGCCTCGGCCAGTTGCCGCCGGGTTTCCTCAAGCTGCCGCTGCACGGCTTCCAGTTCGGCCCGCATCGTCTCGGTCTCGCGCGCCATCGCCGCGCGCTCACCGGCCAGCGCGGCCCGTTCTTGAGCAAGGCGCTCGCGCCGCTCGCCCTGCTCAGCCAGGTGCCTTGCGCGTTCGGCGGCCATCGCCTCTCGCCGTTGATCCATCTCGGCCCGGCGAGTTTCGGCCTCGGCGCGGAGCGCTTCGGCTTCGGCGCGCCGCAGCGCGGCCTGCTCGTGAGCCAGCGCCGCGCGCTCGGCAACGCGCTCCGGGCTCGGCGGCAGCGCCGCGGTGGCGGGGTTCGGGGCGACCGCGGGAGTGACCGCAGCGTCAGGCAGCGGCACCGCTTCCGGTGCCGCCGCGGCCGGTGCGGCCGGCGCCAGCGCCGGCGATGTGCTGGCC
>JBFGYD010000070.1:0-8651 GCA_041587615.1 Lysobacterales bacterium | reverse complement strand
GTGGGTCTGAACAATTTGGGGGCGAAAATGAACCTGGCCCCTTTTTTGGGAATTGACCAGTGTCGGGCAAAAAATGAACCTGGCCCCTTTTTTCAATTTTCGCTCGGGGCGGGTTCGATGACCAGCGCGGGGTCGCCGAGCAGGGTCCAGCCGAGGATGACGTCGATCAGGTCGGGGCGCGTGCGGGCCAGTTCCTGCTTGGCCTCTACCATGGCCTCGCCGATGGTCGCGCCGGGAATCACAAGCTTTGGCAGCAGCAGACCGCCGAGCAGCTTGTCGGACGTCACCTGGGTCAGCGTCGACGCCCCCATCACCGCGGCCGCGCCGCGATCTACGGACAGCAACAGCTTGTGAGCCATCGTTTCGACCGTCGGGGAAACGTAGTAGCTGTTCCAGCAGCCCCACTGGACGGCGACGATCGGCCTTCCCGCGTTGGTCAGCGCGGTCGCGTCGTTCGCGTCGAACAGCCCGTCGAAGGTCCACACGGTGGGTCCGGAGTGGCCGAAGAAATGGGTCAGCCCGACGCCCTGATTCAGGGTCTCCAGCAGCACCTGGCGCGCATCGGCCACGCCCAGATCGTCCACGTAGGCGGTCTCGACCTGCCAGTCGGCCGGCAACTGGGCGATGCGCCAGTCGCTGATCGTCTGGAACGACGTGCCGGGCTCGGCCTGGTCGGCGACGAACAGCGCGCTGCCGGCGTGCCCGGCCACCGGATAGCTCAGGGTCTTGTCGATGATCGAGGCCAATTCGTTCGCGGTGCGTACCGGCAGCCGGCCCAAGGCCAGATCGGGCACCTCGTCGCCGTCGACGTCAGCGAACAGCGGGTCGACCGGGTTGAAAGAGATCACCGGATGGGTCCGGCGATAAGGGGTCGGGATGAAGCTGATCGAGCCCATGCCTAAGTTGTCGTGGTAGTCGTAAGTGTCGGCGCCGACCAGCAGCACGAAGCGGGTGCCCGCGCGCGCCGCCATCTCGCGGACGTAGTTCTGGATCGCGCCGGGATCGACGATGCCGCCCCCGTAATGGGCGTACAGATCGGCCACGTCGACGATCTTGACCGAGCGCCCGAGCTGCCGATGGTGCTCGGCCAGCGGCTCGATGCCCGGGATGAAATCGGCGTGCGCGATGATCAGGTACTCGGCGGCTGATGCGAACGGGTTGACGGCCTCGCGGGCCCGGCTCAGCCGCGGAGCCGGCAGCTCGCTGGCGACGATGAAGCGCCGGTCGCCGGGCGCCGCGCCCACGGTCAGCTCGTATTGGCCATCGACGATACCGAATTCGAATCCCTGATAACGGGTGATTCCGCCCTCGCCCACCGCGTAGACCTCCGGGACCGCGCTTTGCGCGAGCTTAACCGTGAACGCGGCCTCGCCGGCCGATTCGAAGCCGGCGCCGAAAATGCCGTCCGCGGGCAACGGATACGGCGCCGGCGCTTTCCCCAGATCGACCTCGAACTCGTAGTAGCCGGTCTCGGCGTACAGCTCGCGCGGATACTCCAGCGCCAGAGCCTCGACGTTGACGAGGTCGAAATCGACGCCGGTGTCTCCGGGCAGTTCGAGCGTGATCTCGTTGTCCCCGGCCGCGACGGCACCGTCGGCCAGATCGATTTCACGGCTCAGGATTTCCAGGCCGTCCAGGAACTGATCGATCACCAACTCGCCGTTGAGACGCACCAGCACGTGGTGATCCGGAGCCTGCTCGAAGTCGGTCACCCCCCAGCCCTCGACGATCAGCCTGGCGGGCCCGGGCCGCAGCCGGTTGGCGGTCAGGGTCCACGACGCGCTAACGGGCGAGCCGAAGCTGAACAAGCCCTGCAGGTACCACGGGTCGCCGTTCGGGGCCGCGAAGCTGTACTCGCGGTCGGCGTCGACCCTTCGCTCGGCGCGCTCGGCCGCGCGCGGATCGACCCAGCCCGGCGGTTGGTCATGTACCCGGGCCGGGCGCGCCAAAGTCGGGTCCACGGAAAGCCGGTAGACGTTGGTGCGGGTATACAGCGAGCGAACCTCGTCGGCGTAGAAGTCGATCGTACTGCCCGGGCCGAACTCGGGTCCGCCGCCAACGTGCCGCGCGACCCCCTGCCCGTCCCGGCTGATGGCGATCGCGGCCGCCGGCTGGCCGCTCAGGTCCAGGCCTGCGCCGAGCAGGTCCTGGTGACTCACGCGGTACAGGCCGGCCGAGTCGGTGCGAAGTTCCAGCGCGGTCACCAACCCTTTCTGATTCGCCTCCCGGCTTTGGCGGGCGGCTGAGTGTTCGGCGCCGATCGCGGTCCAGTCGGTGCGCGGTGTTACGGGCCGCCGGCCGTAGCTGCGGCCGGCCTCGAAGCGGCCCTGGCGCCGCGTCCTCGCGTTGACGGACACGTCTTCGACCGCGAAACGCGCGCCGCGCAAGCCCTTGGCGTGGAATTCGTAGTGCCGCGGCTCCAGCGAGTCGCCGCCGGCGCCGGGGATCAGGGTCTCGTTGACGCGCTGCCAGCCATCCCCGGAGTCGACGTACAGGTTGAAGCCCGCGTTGCCAGTTTCTGTAGCGGTCGAGAACTCGAAGCGCATCCCCGCCGGGTCTGGGATCGCGCGGAAATAGGACAACGTCACCGGAACCGTTCCCACCGGTCCCCAGCCGATGTCTTCCAGCAGCTCGTTGGTCAGCAGAAACGCCGATCGGTCATCGGCGATCGGTTCCATGGTTTCGTGGATCGGCGGGACGGTCATGTCCTGCATCGATTCGTCGAAGTGGCTGATGGACGATCCCCCCTGGTACGGGTTGGGCGCATAGACCATGGCGTGCATCGTTGGCGGCGGACCTACATCGATGTGAACCCCACCGCCCAAGAAACCCGTATCCACCGCGGCCTGGACCGCCGGACCAATGAAATGAGTCAGGGGTCCGTCGATGGCCGATGCGGCCCGCTGAGCGTCGGTCATCGCGGGCCATAGCAGTCCGAGATCATGGTCCTCCAGGAAAGTCATGTAGATATCGTCGAATCCGGCGAACCTCTGGCCGCTGCTGTTGACGAAGGTCTGGACCCCGACCCCATGGCCGATTTCGTGCAGGACCACGTCGAAGAAGCTGATTCGGCCGGGCGGCGGCGGGCCGGGCAGTACATCGTAGTACCAGGTACCGCCGAGAAAGCAACCCAGGTCGATGTTGCTGTTGAACTGGGAGCCGATGTCGGCGGCGCCCGCGCCGAAATCCATACCTGCGAGCTTGTCGGCGAGCGCGCTGTTGTACCAGGTGCCCGGCAACGGAAAGCTCGGGTGGTCGCGAATCACGGTGTTCGTGCCCGCCGATCCCAGGGTCGCCGAGAACATCGAGCAAAACTGCGGGTTCATCTGGGCGTCGACGACGATGTCCACCGTGCTGGTCAGCTTCAGGCCCCACAGATCGGCGGCTGCTTGAAACGAGGCCCGGCGCTTCTCGCCCAGGGTGGCGCCCGGCGCGGGGTCCATTTCCCAAGGATCCCCCATATTGATAACCGTATTGTCGTTAAAGCCTTCGTTCGGGCCGTCGTTGAAGTTGACCGTGACGGTGGCGGCCATGGCCACCGGAGAGGCCGCCAACAGCAGTAACGGCGCCCAGCGGATAAGACGAGAAAAGACCGGATAATTCACTTTAATAAAACGATACAATATACTGTATTAAAATGATTAATCCTCTTGGTTGACTTCCGTATCTTCGGGCTTTTCCTCGACCAGTCCGCCCGCTACCTCGTGGATTCGAACGCTGCCGTCAGGGGCCATCGTCGCCACGCTCATGGTCTGGAATCGGCCCTGCAGATCGATCATGGTCCCGCCCCCCGGTGCGGCGCGCTGGACCAGGCCCACCTGGGAGGTGCTGATCGCGTTGAGTTCCTCGGGACCGAGAGCGAACGGTACGGCGCCGGGCGGCGGTTTATTGGTTAGCCGCCCGGTTTCTGGATCGAAATAGACGCGCTGGGTCGGTACCTCGATCTCGCGCAGGTCCGGCTCCGCACCAAGAGGGCCCTCCGGTTCCTGTGACGACCCAGCCAACGGTACGACGATCAGCGCGCCGATCAGCGCGCCGGCAGCCCGATTATTCACTGCGCACTCCCGGGAACGGTCGTTCCCTTTCGCTGTTTACTCCGCAGCCCAAGTGTATCAGCGCCCGGGGCCTTTGCCAGGGCCCAGGTCTCTGTTTCCATTTACGAACGGCGACCCGAATCGGATCGGCACCACGCTGCCCGATCCTCCATTAGAATGTCGCCCTGGATCGAACCGATGAGGCAAGTGAACGAATGAGCGAACACATCGAGATCAGTGACCGCGACGGCGTACGCCAGATACGGATCAACCGTTTGGAGCGCAAGAACGCGCTGACCCACGCGATGTACGCGGCCATGACCGAGGCCATCAACGGCGCCCAAACCGATCCCGCGCTGCGGGTCGTCATCCTGACCGGCGCCGGCGACGTATTTACCGCCGGCAACGATCTCAAAGACTTCATCGAATCTCCGCCCCGGGACCTCGACAACCCAGCCCCGGTGCACCTGTTCCTAAACGCCACGCTCAACGCCGACAAACCGCTGCTGGCCGCAGTGAACGGGATCGCGGTCGGGGTCGGAACCACGATCCTGCTGCACTGCGACATCGTGTATGCGGCGGAAAGCGCGGTCTTCAGCGCGCCGTTCGTCGATCTGGGCCTGGTTCCGGAAGCCGCCTCTTCGTTACTGTTCCCGATGACCGCCGGCGCCCGTCGCGCGGCGGAAATGTTCCTGCTCGGGCAGCGCCTGAACGCCGCGGAGGCGCTCCAGTGCGGGCTGGTCAGCCGGGTGTTTCCGGACGAGCAGCTTCAGGACAGAATCGCCGAGTGCGCCCGCATCTTGACTTCGAAGCCTCCCGCCGCGCTGCGCAACGCCAAGGCGCTGTTGAAGAAAAACCGGGCCGGTGCGGCCCAGCGGATGCGCGAGGAGGGCGAGCTGTTTGCGGTGGCGCTTCAGTCGGACGAATTTGCCGAGGCCGCCAGCGCGTTCATGGAAAAACGTCCGGCCGACTTCTCCCGTTTCAGCTAGCTCGCCTCGACGGCGATTCGTTCCAGCGCCTCGCGCAGCCGATCTGGGATCGGCACCGCGCTCATCGATTCGCGCTCGACGAACACGTGCACGAAATGGCCGCTGGCGGCCGCCTCGGTCTCGCCCTTGGCCGCGATCGCGATGCCGTAGCGCACCGAGCGCCGGCTCAGATGCTCGACCCTGAGTCCAGCCGTCAGGGTCTGCGGAAAGGCCAGTGGCCGGGCATAGTTGCACTTGGACTCGACGCAGACCCCGATCACTTCAGCCCGCTGAATATCCAGCCCGCCCTCCTCGATCAGGTAGCGGTTCACGACCGTGTCGAAGAAGCTGTAGTACTGAACGTTGTTGATATGCCCGTAGACGTCGTTGTCCATCCAACGGGTGCTGATCGCAACTTGGTAGGGGTATGCGGCGAGATCCATGGCTACCAGTAGCTCAGCGCGTCGCCGAATAGCCCGCCCAACAGCGCCTCGTCCACCGTCACCGGCGCGTTGTCCAGCAGGCGCCGCTGGATGATCGCCCCGTCGGTCAGGGAGCCGACATCACCGTCCCCATAGCCCACGCCGGCGAGACCGTTGGGCATCGCGCAGGTTTTCATCAACTCGATCAGCCTGACGCCCAGCACCTCGCCGGAATCCTCCGCGATGGCGTCGCGGGCGTCGGCACCGAGCCAGACGGCCGCCTCCAGGTGCCGTTCCGGCGAGGTTTTCGCGGTGGCCCGAAACACCGCCGGGGCGTTGACGATGACCGACGTGCCGTGCGGCACCATCGGCTCGGCGACCGGATAGCCCGGAGGGTGGTAATCGCGTACCTGGCCGGCAACCGCATAAGACATGCCGTGGGGCAAATGGACCCCGGCGTTGCCGAAGGCAATCCCGGCCAGCGTGGCGGCCCACATGACCTGGCCGCGCGCCTCGCGGTCGTCGGCGTCGCCCACGGCCCGCTCCAGGTATCGCCCTAGCAGCCGCAGCGCCTCGCTTGCGCCCATGTCGCTCCACGGGTTGGCGCCCTGGCTCAGCGGCCGCTCGCCGCCGGCGGTGAACGGGCGCCGGCAGTAAGGGCGTGCGGTCAGCGACTCCAATGCGTGGCTGAGTACGTCGAAGCCGCTGGCGGCCACTACCTCGGCCGGCAGCGTATTGGTCCATTCGGGATCGATCAGGGCCAGATCGGGTCTGAGCCGGCGCGAAGCGATTCCCGTTTTGGCTTTCAGTTCCAGCCAGTCGAACACTGCGATGCCGGTGCACTCGCTACCGGTGCCGGACGTGGTCGGACACGCGATGTGGGGTTTGAGCGGCCCCGGTACCGGCACGCCGTCACCGACCGGCGCGTTGACGTAGGTCTGGAACGCGGCCGGATGGCTGGCGTAGAGATTGGCCGCCTTGCAGGTGTCGATCACCGAGCCGCCGCCCAACGAGACGTAGCCGTCGGGGTTGAGTTCGCGGGCAAACACGGTCGCTTCGCGGAACGAGACATCGGTGGGTTCGATATGGACCGCGTCGAACACCGCCACCTCGATCCCTTGCCGCACCAGGCCGTCGAGGGCCGCCGCGTACGGCGGACATTCCTTGACCCAGCGGTCGGTGAACAGCGCAACCCGTCTGAGTCCCTGCCTGGCGGCCTGAAGACCCAACTCCGCGATGCAGCCCGGACCGAACGTGATCGCCGAGACGTCAACCGAGAAGGCCTGATCGCCGTCGTCGGTCGGCGCGTAAAAATGGCAGCAGCCCATCAGTCGATTATGCCGGTCCGCATCTTGTTAGACCATGCTCGGCACAGCACAATAGGCGGGTGTTTTCGCAAACCGTTGAATCCTCCATTAGCCGCGCCTACCAACGCGCCCGCGCTCAGCGCCACGAATGGATGACCGTCGAGCACCTGCTGCTCGGTCTGTTGGAAGAGGACTCGGTGACCGATGTGCTGGTCGCCTGTGGGGCCGACGTCGACACCTTGCGCCAGGAACTGGATGTCATCATTGAGGAGTCGGTGCCGGTGCTGCCTTCCCACGACGAACGCGACACTCAGCCAACGCCTGCCTTCCAGCGGGTGCTGCAGCGCGCCGTTTACCACGTGCAGTCCGCCGGCGGAAAAGAAGTCTCTGGGGCCAATGTGCTGGTGTCGCTGTTCGGCGAGAAGGATTCCCACGCGATCTATTACCTGGAAAAGCAGGAGATCACCCGGCTCGACGTCGTCAACTACGTCAACCACCACATCGCCAAGTCATCCGACCCGGTAAACCGGCCAGGCTTCGCGAGCCACCCAAGTCGACCGCACCCTATCAGCGCTATGGAAGCGCGGCTGGCTGAACTCGAGGCGCGCTTGAGCCGGATCGAGAAAAAACTGGGCGACTGAGCGACCGGGCGATCCGTCCGAGGCCGTCGCCGGGCCGCTGCCTTTGGTGCGAGCGTTGCCTACAATAGCGTCGTGATGGGCAAATTCTCGAACGTCTACGAGGACCGCGCGCGGGCCGAAGCCTATGCAACGCTCGAATTTCCCGGCACCTATTGGCTGGCCTTTCGAGACCTACCGCAGATCTTTCGTGCTCACGTGTGCGGCAAGCGAGCCCTGGACTTCGGCTGCGGCGCGGGTCGCTCAACCCGCTTTCTGCGCGAACTGGGATTCGACACCGTCGGGGTCGACGTTGCCGAAAACATGCTCGTCCAAGCCCGCGCGCGCGACCCGGGCGGGGATTACCGGCTCGTCGCCGACGGTGATTTCAGCGGGCTGGGTCCGGCGCGTTTCGACCTCGTGCTCGCGGCCTTTACGTTCGACAACATCGCGAGCTTCGCCGGGAAGCTGAATCTTTTCCGTTCGCTGAAGGGCCTCCTTGGCGGAGGCGGCCGAATCGTAAACCTGGTCTCCTCACCGGAGATTTACACCAACGAATGGGCGTCGTTCTCGACTAAGGATTTCCCTGAAAACCGCGACGCTCGAAGCGGTGACACGGTGCTCATCGTGATGCTCGACGTCGATGACCGCCGCCCGGTCGAAGACATCGTGTGCAGCGATAGAACGTACCAAAGGATCTACGGTAAGGCGGGCCTGGAGTTGCTCGACACGCGCCGACCGTTGGCCCGGTCCGGAGAGCCCTTCGAGTGGGTTAGTGAAACCTCGATCGCGCCGTGGACCATCTATGTGCTCGCTCACGCGGGCGATTGAGCTGGTCGCGGCGCGCCGGCGCTTTCTGGTCTAGACTCAGATTAAGCTTTTTCACTCCAGGAGGTCTGGACGATGAAGCGGCTCTACTATCTCACCGACACGATCGACTCGACCGAGAACGTCTCCAACGACCTGCACGCGGCGGGCATCGATGACTGGCATTTTCACGTGCTGTCCAAGGACGAAGCCGGTCTTTACACCCACCACGTACACTCGGCCAACTGGTTTCAGGAGTACGACCTGCTGCGCTGCGCCCTGCGCGGGGCTCTGTTCGGCTTCATCGCCGGCATGCTGATCGCCGCGATCCTAGGTGCGACCGATGTGCTCGGCGCGCGGGTCTCGACCCTGGGCGCGGTCTTTACAGTCCTAATCCTGACGATGTTCGGAACCTGGGTCGGCGGTTTGGCGGGCCTGCAAACCGAGAACCACAACGTGAAGGATTTCCACGACGCGCTGGCGGCCGGCAAATACC
>JBFGYD010000069.1:0-8656 GCA_041587615.1 Lysobacterales bacterium | reverse complement strand
GGGTCAACCAGCGGATTCGCCTGGAGGCGCTTGATCCGATCGAGGTCAAGGGCCGGAAGGAGGCGGTCAGAGTCTATCGACCGAACGACGCCACGCTGACCTCGCGAATCGTCAGCGGGTCGTTTCGCCCGCCGTCGACCATGGCCGGGCGCGAGCGCGAGATTCAGTTGATCGACGAATCGATTTCGGCGCTGCGCCAGGGCAACGGCGCGCTGCTGCTGATCGAGGGCGGCGTTGGGATGGGCAAGAGCCGCCTGCTCAAGGAACTCGAGATGCAGGCCAAGGTTCAAGGGATTCACTTTTTCGACGGTCAAGGGCGGGGGACCGAGGATCAAGTCCGGCTGCGCGCGTGGCGCGAGATCTTCGAGTCCTTTTTCGAATTATCGTCCAGCGACCCCAAGGTTCGCCACAGCCAGGTCTACCAGGCGACCGACGAACTCGCGCCCGGCTGCGTGGAACAGCTGCCGCTGCTTCAGGAATGGCTCGACCTGGCGCCCGCCAGGGGCACCCAGGAGATCGTGCTCGACCAAGCCCAGCATGAACATAGCCTGATCAATCTGCTCAAAACCTTGATCGTGGCCTGGAGCAACACCCGCCCGCTGATGATCGCGCTGGACGACGCCCAGTGGCTGGATCCGCTGTCGTGGCAACTGGTCGACCAGGTGCAGGCCGCGATCGCCGAGGGCGGCCATCCGCTGCTGTTGGCCGTGGCCGGCCGGCCGATGGAGCGCGGCAGCGAACAGGGTCGCATCCGGGAACGCATGGCGGAGCAAGACTGCTGCGCGGTGGCCCAGCTGCAGCCGTTGGGCAGAGACCACCTGGCGCTGATGATCGCCGATCGGCTGGGCCTGCTGCCGGCTCGGGTGCCGCAGCGACTGACGTATTTCATTCATGACCGCTCCGAGGGCACGCCGTTCGTCGCCGAAGAGCTGCTGCGCGCGATGCAGGATCAGGGGATGGTCGAGGTCTGGCGCGACGAGAAATCCAACCAGAACCAGTGTCGGGTGCGGGGCGAATTCTCCGATCGGACCGAAACTTTGCCCGGCTCGGTGCGCGGCCTGATTCTATCCCGCATCGATCGCCTCGGGGCCGACCAACAGGTCACGCTGAAGGTTGCCTCGGTGTTCGGCCGCCGCTTCAGCCGAGACGCGCTGGCCGACGTGCTGGCCGACGAGTACAAGTTCTCGGCGGTCAAGGTGCAGGAGCACCTCGATCTGTTCCACGACATGGAGCTGATCGAACTGGAAGCCGAAGATCCCCAGATGATCTACGTGTTTCAGCACCAAATCACGCGCGAGGTGGCTTACGACTCGATGCTCTTTTCTCAGCGCCGCCAGCTCCACGTGGCGGCCGCAAACTGGTACGAAAAGCGCTATGCCGTGGACGAGGATCTGGAATCGCGCACGATCGCCGAACTCCAGCCCGACACCAGCACGCTGACCCCTTTTCTGGGCGAGCTTGCGGGCCACTATCGGACCGCCGACGAGCCGGTCAAAGAGCTCCCTTACGTGGTGCTGGCCGGTCGGCGGGCGGCGCTTTTGTATCAAAATCAGGAAGCCGAGCGATATTTCACCCGCGCGCTGGAGATCCTCCCCGAGGACGACCTGGAGGGCCGCTTCGCGCTGCTGCGCGATCGGGAGGCGGTGCACACCCTGATGGCCAGCCGCACCGCCCGGCGCGAGGATCTGCGGGCGATGCAGGAGGTCGCCAGCGCGCTGGACAGCAATCGGCGCAAGGCCGAGGTCGCGATCCTGCAATCGATTTATCAGCTCAGCTGTGGGCGCCCCAAATCGGCCCGCACGCTGGCGACATCAGGCATCGACTTTGCGCTCGCCTGCCAGGACAAGGGGCTCGAGAGCAGCGCTCGGCGCTGGCTGGCCGACGCCCTGCAGATCTCCGGATACCACCAGGAGGGGCGCGCCGAAATGGAGCGCGCGCTGGACCTGGCCGAGGAGTGCGAGCAGCCCAAACTGGTGGCCGACATTACCGCGCAGCTGGCCCGGTTCGCGGAAAAACGCGGTGAGTTCCAGCTTTGTCTGGAGTATTGCGAGACGGCGCTGCAGATGGCTCGCGAGGAAGGCAATCTCGGCGACGAGGCGATGATCTTGAGGCGCGCCGCGAGCGCGTGGCTGGCGCTGGGCGACCTGGACAAGTCCCAGCAGTTGGCCGAGCAGGCCGAAGACCTGCAGCGCCAGATTGGAGACCGCCGTCAGGAGGGGCTCACGCTGGATCTGCAGGGTCGGATCGCGGTGGACCGGGGCGACTACGCCTCCGGGCAGGCGCTGTTCGAGCGCAGCCTCGGCGTGCGCCAGCAGATCCAGGACCGCATGGGCCAGCAGCGCTCGCTGATGCTGATCGGCGACGCCTGCTTCCATATGGGTGCCTACGAAAAAGCCCGAATCTGCTACGACCAGGCGCTGGCCGACGCGACCGACATGGAAATGGCCTACGACCAGGCGGAAATCAATGCCCGCCTGGTGCTGCTGGAGCACAGCGAGGGGGACAACGAGAAGGCTAAGCAGCACGGGCTCGAGGCGGCCAAGACACTGTCCAAGCTCAACGATCCTTCGCTGCTGGCGCGCACCCTGACCAGTCTCGGGCACGCCTTTACCGAACTGGGCGAGTACGATTCGGCCGCCGCGGCCTACGGCAACGCGATTCAAATCAGACAAAAGCTCGGGCAGAACAACCTGCTGATGGAAACCGTCGCCGGCTCGGCCCAGCTCGACTTCAAGCGCGGGCGGATCGATGCCGCGATGGAGAAAGTCAACGAGATTCTGAACCATTTCGGAGATCGCCGCCTGACCGGGACCGAGCAGCCGTTCCGCATCTATCAGACCTGCTTCGAGGTCCTGGAGCACGTCCAGGACGAACGCGCCGCCGCGGTGATCGAAAAAGCGTATCGAGAGCTAGAGCAGTCGGCCGCCGCGATCAGCGACGCGCGGCTGAAAGAATCGTTTCTCGAAAGCGTCATGGAGCATCGCGCCGTGGTCTATTACTACCAGGGCGTGCGCCGCCTGGCGGAACGCGGCTAGTTGAATTCGCCGTCGATTTTTCGGTGGCGGGCGCCCGGGCAGCGGTTACACTCCAGCGATGGACTCAATCCGCCCGCGCCAATTACCGGCCGCCGCCGAAATGCTCGCGGCCTTCCTCGCCGCCGATTCAGGCTACGACGGATTGTTCGTCACCGCGGTCAAGACCACCGGGATTTTCTGCAAGCCCTCTTGCCCGGCACGTAAGCCCAAGCCCGCCAACGTCGAGTTTTTTGCCTCGGCGCGCGACGCATTGTTCAACGGCTACCGGCCGTGCCGGCGCTGCCGGCCGCTGGAGCCGCCTGGCGCCATGCCGGCGCCGATCCGCGGCCTGATGGACGCCATCGAGGCCGACCCGCGGCGGCGCTGGCGTGACGCGGATTTACGCGCGCGGGGGCTGAGTCCGGCGGCGCTGCGACGCTGGTTCAAGCGCCATTTTCAGATGACCTTTCACGCCTACGCGCGCGCCCGCCGCCTCGGCCAGGCGCTGTCTGCAATGCGCGCCGGGGGGGCGGTGACGCGGGCCGCGCTGGACCACGGTTTCGACTCGCTCAGCGGATTCGCCAGCGCGGTCAAGCGCATGACCGGGCAGGCGCCCGGTCACAGTCGGGGGCTGGTGACGATAACGCTCAAGCGGCTGCTGACCCCGCTCGGGGCGATGGTGGCCGGCGCCACCGACAGCGGTTTGTGCCTGCTGGAGTTTACCGACCGGCGGGCGCTGGAGCGCCAGGTCGACGGACTCGTCAAGCGCCTCGACGGCATCCTGGTGCCGGGCAACAACGCGATCCTGACGGCGTTGGGACAGGAATTGGAAGAGTATTTCGACGGGCGGCGGCGGCATTTCGAGGTCCCGATCACCGCGGCCGGAACCTCGTTTCAAAGGCAGGTCTGGCGGCGATTGCGGCGCATTCCGTACGGCACGACGGTCAGCTACGGGCAGCTCGCCGCGGCACTCGGCCGCCCGGGCGCGAGCCGGGCGGTGGCGCGCGCCAACGGCGACAATCGGGTCGCGATCCTGATCCCCTGCCATCGCGTGGTGGGCGCCGACGGCCATCTGACCGGTTACGGCGGTGGGCTGTGGCGCAAGCGGGCCCTGCTCGAAGTGGAGGGCGCGGCCCTGCCTCCAAAGCAGCTTGAACTGATCAACGAGGCGGATTGAACTCGATTGTCTTCACTTCCCTCCAGGGCAGGTAGGCCGGTTCGCGACCCGGGTTTCGAACGACCACGCCGCCGTTGTCCTCGGTGACGTCGTTGCGCACGCCCAGCACCAGCGCGGCGCCGGTCACGAGTTCAACCCGGGTGTGGCGCGCGTCGATCGGCTCGAGCGCCGCGATCAGGCGCAGCGGAATGCGATACAGGACGCCGTTGCCTCGGCCCTCCAGGCATTCGCCCTGATGAAACTGGTCGAGATCGAACACCAGTGCGCCCGCGTGCCGCCGTCCGTCGCGGCCGGTGACGCTGCCGCTCAAAACCTTGAGCTCAGCGAAATCAGCATAGCGGGGCAGCTCGGCCGGCGGCGAGAAGAAGGTGACCTCCTGAAACGCGGTCCACGGGATTTCCACCTGCCCGAACGCGGGGCCGGTCACCACGATGCCTCGATTTTCGGAATTGACGTCGTTGGTGCCGGTGACCAGTTTCTGCTCGCCGTCGGTCAGGGTGACGCGGCTGCCGTCGCCCTCCTTGGCGATCGACCGGATCGAGCCGAATTCTATTTCCTCGTCGATGCCGTCGACCTCGCCGTCGAGACGCTCGGAGGCCCGGCGTTCGTCCTGGTCCCATTCGACGAAGCCCTCGAAATCGCCGGCGTCGGTCCGGACCCGGCCGTAAAGATGTGGCGGAAACTCGGGCGCCGGCGTCGCCGGCGCGCTGAACGCGATGCGCTCGATGTCGTCCCAATCGGTGGTCTGGACCGAGCCGTCGCCGACCATGACCTGGATGTCGGGCGAGCCGATATCGTTGGAGCCGCCGTCGGCCTCGATCACCGAACCGTCGCGCAGCGTGATCTTGACCTGATCTCCGCGGCCCGGTTCCAGGGCCGCAATGGCGCCGAATTCGAGCCCGAAAAACTGGGGCCTCAGTTCACCGCCGCCGAGCCAGCGGGCCAACTCGACCAGATGACCGTCGATCTCGATCTGGGGGCCGGGCTGATTGGCCAGAATGAGCTCGCGATCGCGTGCGGCCAGCTCGTTCAGATCGAACGCCGCGGCCTTGTTGCCGTTGAAATGATGCAGCCATAGCAGCTCCTCGTCGTCCCAGCGCAGCGCGCCGGTGACCTCGCCGCCGTCGCGCAGCACGACGGTGCCGTAAATGCGACCGTTGTCTTCGGCCGCCGCCACGCCGAGCAGTCCGGCCAGCGCAAGGCCGAGCAGAATTTTGCGCCCCATGCGTTCAAGCTCCCTTGAATGAGCCGCTATTTTGACACATTGGCGCCCGGTGCAACTCGTGCTGTCGGTCATGCCCCGGTCGCTAGCGAATTCAATCAGCCGGATCAATCGACCGCGGCCGAAAAAATCCGCGATGGCGATAAAAACGCGGCTCTTCGTTGGCCCGGTGCCAACCCGGCACACCGAGGATCGGCAGCGGCAGCAGATCCCGGGCCGATCCGAGCGTGACCGCGTCGGCCAGCCGCCGCGCCAGGATGCGGTCCAGGCGGCGGTACTGCTGCGCCAGGTCGAGGCTGAAAAATTTCCGCTGAACGGTGACGTGAACTGCCTTTCCGGTGAGCCCGACGTACGGACGAAGGCACTGCTCGTAGAGGCCGTGACCGAAGATAAAGGCGCGAATCTCGCGACCCCAGCTCGATCGAAAATCCACGAACATCCGTTTCCAGCGGCGCGCCCGGTGATATTCCTCGAAGCGGGCACTGGTGGCCGCCAGCAGCACCCCGCATTCGTCGATCAGCGTGCTCAGATCGCGCCGCGGCGAGCGCGCGTTGGGCGTTGCGGCCGCGCCCTCGGCCACCTGGATCGCGTTCAGCCGCGCTTTGCTGGACCCGAACGCGGCCCACATCAGCGCATTGAACAGGTCGTGCCAGCATCGTGCTCGGGTCGGGATCCGTCCGCGCTCGAGAATCGAGCGTTCGTAATCGAGCGCCGCCAGCGGTTCGGTTTGCGGGCAAAAAGCAAGCGCCGCGCCGGACGCGCTGCTGAGCCCGGTCGGCAGCAGCCGGCTCAGCGCGCGCACCTCGGGCCAGCGCGGCGGCAGGGCCGGAAACAGCGCGCGGAGGTCCTCGAACAGCGGATCGCCGGGGACGAACGCCGGGTTCCATTCGGGCGCGTTTTCGGTCATCCTGATTCCAGTTACCAGGAGTCTCCATGATACGTCCAATGCTCTTGGCCGCGGCACTGGGTTGCGCCGCGTGCTCCGACCGGCCGGCGGCGGAACCGACCGAACAGGCCGAGCCGCCGACGCCGCTCGAGAGGGCCGTGCCGCCGGAGCGGCAGGCGCCGTGCGTGGTGCCGCCCAAAGGCGAACCGATGATGTGCACCCAGCAGTACGAGCCGGTTTGCGGCTGCGACGGACGAACCTACGGCAACGCCTGCGTGGCCCGATCTCAAGGCGTCCAGCGTCATCGGCCGGGCCGCTGCGAAGACCCGCCCGACGATACTTAGGGTCCTGACTATAGACAGCGAACGACTCAAACAGGGCACTAGACAATGAGCGATACGGTATACGAGTTCAGCGCGCCCGCCATCGACGGTCGCGACGTCAGTCTTGGCGACTATGCCGGCAAGGTGTTGTTGATCGTCAACACCGCCAGCAAGTGCGGCTTCACCCCGCAGTACGAAGGGCTGGAGGCGCTGTACCAGAAGTTTCGGGACGATGGGCTCGAAGTGCTCGGCTTCCCGTGCAACCAGTTCGCCGGCCAGGAGCCCGGCGCCGAAGACCAGATCGCGGAGTTTTGCCAGCTCAACTACGGCGTCAGCTTTCCGCTGTTTGCCAAGGTCGAGGTCAACGGCGCCGGCGCGCACCCGCTGTTCGAATTCCTGAAGTCCGAGGCTCCGGGGCTCCTCGGCAGCAAGAAGATCAAGTGGAATTTCACCAAATTCCTGATCGGACGCGACGGTCGTCCGGTCGCCCGTTACGCCCCGCAGACCAAGCCCGAAGACCTGGCCGACGATATCCGCGAGTCGCTTAATCGATAACCACGAAGAACGCCGCGTTGCCGCGCCGCACCTTGATCAGAAACGCATCATCGGCGTCCTCGGCGGCGTCGATGATCGCTTGGGCATCGACCAGCGAAGTGACGCGCTGGCGATTGATGTGGGTGACGACGTCGCCGCGCTGCAGACCGGCGCGCAGCGCCGCCGAGCCGTCCGCGACCGCCTCCACCATGATGCCCTCGACCTCGCCCGCGAGCGGATGGTCGCTCGGAATCGGGCCGAGCCGGGCGCCGCCCAGGTCGGACTCGATCGATTGCGCCTCGGCCAGTTCTTCGTAGGCGCCGAGCGTGGCGCTGAGCGTGCGCGTGCGGCCATCGCGGATGACGGTGAGCTGGACCTCATCGCCGGGGCGCTTGAGCCCGACGGCGTTGCGCAGATCCTGGAAGTCGTCGATTGGGCGGCCGTCGACTTCGACGATGACGTCGTCCTCCTTGAGACCCGCCTTCTTGGCGCCGGAATCCTCCTGCACTAGAGTCACGACCGCGCCGCGCACCTCTTCGAGGCCGAACGAGCGGGCGATGTCGGCATCCACGGCCTGACCGAGGATTCCGAGTAATCCGCGTTTGACCTCGCCGTATTCCAGAATCTGGCTCATCACCGCGCGAACCATCCGGGTCGGGATCGCGAAGCCAATCCCGGCGTTGCCGCCGCCGGGTCCGAGGATCGCGGTGTTGATCCCGATCAGCTCGCCCTGCAGGTTCACCAGCGCGCCGCCGGAGTTGCCGCGGTTGATCGCCGCGTCGGTCTGAATGAAGTCCTCGTAGTTTTCGATCCCGAGCCCGGAACGGCCCTTGGCGCTGACGATTCCCGAGGTCACGGTGTGACCGAGCCCGAACGGGTTGCCGACCGCGAGCACGTAGTCGCCTACCTCGAGGCTGTCCGAGTCGCCCAGCGCGAGGGCGGACAGGCCCTCGGCTTTTATTTCGAGCACCGCGATGTCGCTGTCCTCGTCCGACCCGACGACCTCGGCCTCGTAGTCGCGGCCGTTTTCCAGGTGAACGGTGATCTCGTCGGCCTCGCCGATCACGTGATGGTTGGTCAGAATCAGGCCGCGTTCGGCGTCGATGATGACCCCCGAGCCCAGGCTCGCGGTTTCACGCTGCTGCGGACCGTCGGGAATATTGAAAAAGCGCCGGAACATGGGGTCGCTGAACATTGGATTCTGGCGCACCTCCACGGTACCGCGGGTGCTGATATTGACCACGGCCGGGCTGACTTCCTTGACCAGCGGCGCGAGCGAGACATCTTTGGGGATCACCCCCGCCTGAGCGGCGCCCCCCAGCAATGCAGCCAGCAGCACCATCGTCAACGTCAACTTCTTCATCGATTCACCTGTTTATTGTTCGGTCGGCCCGCCCGGGCCGCAACCCTTTCACATTCGGGCTACTATCTGGGTTCAACGGTCCCGCGTTTCAATACAGCGGGCGACCAGCGTTGGAACGCGGGGTCGCCAATCAGTTC
>JBFGYD010000068.1:0-8659 GCA_041587615.1 Lysobacterales bacterium | reverse complement strand
TGCTCGCGCGCCTGGCCGGCGGCGACGAATTCGCCAGCCTGGTGGCCGAATATGGCGAGCGGGTCGGCGCCGCCAACGCCGGTGAGCTGGGCTGGGTCAATCTGGCCCAAGTGCCGGCGGCGTTTGCCGAGCCGGTCAGGGCGCTGAGCCCCGGCGCGTACGCCCCGAACCCCGTTCAGTCCGAATACGGATGGCACCTGGTCTTTCTGAGCGGCGTCCGGGAATTCGAGCCGCCCGCGTTCGAGGCCGTCAAGGAGGGAATCCGCAGCACGCTGGCTCGGCGCAAAATGGAGCGGCACTTGACCGCGCTGCGCGCTCGCGCCGAAATCACCCGCGACGCTCCGGCCGGTCGCTAGCCGCTAGGGCAGGCTCGCCGGCGGCGGCGATTCCCAGCCGTCCTGGCGATGCTCGGCCACGACCGTCGTGTAGAGGCCGCCGCGCACGTTGAATTCGGCGCTCAGGCGGATGAAACGAGGGGCGCAGGCCGCCACCAGATCGTCCAGGATCTGGTTGGTCACCGCCTCGTGAAAGGCGCCGGTGTCGCGAAATGACCAGACGTAGAGCTTTAGCGCTTTGAGCTCCAGGCAGTGGCGGTCCGGGACGTACTCCAGCAGCAGGGTGGCAAAATCCGGCTGTCCGGTTTTCGGGCACAGGCAGGTAAATTCTGGAATTCTGATTCGGATAGTATAATCGCGGCCCGGCCGCGGATTGTCGAACAGCTCCAGTTCCCGAGAAGGGCGAGTAGTCATAGTTTTAGCCCGTAAATTGCATGAGTTGCCGGCGTCGGCTGATGCCACGACGCCGACAGGATAACAAGGACGAATTCTCTTCTCAGATGCGCCTGAAAACAATCAAGCTGGCCGGGTTCAAGTCCTTCGTCGACCCCACCTCGTTCCATTTGCCCAGCAACCTGCTCGCGGTCGTCGGTCCGAACGGCTGCGGCAAGTCGAACATTATCGACGCGGTTCGTTGGGTGATGGGTGAGTCCTCGGCGCGACTGTTGCGCGGCGAATTGATGAGCGACGTGATCTTCAACGGTTCGAGCACCCGCAAGCCGGTCGGGACCGCCACGGTAGAGCTGATCTTCGACAACGACGACGGCCTGATCACGGGCGAATACGCCGGTTTCTCGGAGATCTCGATCAAGCGCCAGGTGAGCCGTGACGGCGTTTCCCAGTACTTTCTTAACGGCGGGCGCTGCCGCCGACGGGACATCGTCGATCTGTTTCTGGGAACCGGGCTGGGCCGTCGCAGCTACTCGATCATCGAACAGGGCATGATCTCGCAGATCGTCGACGCGCGTCCCGAAGACCTGCGCGCCCACCTGGAAGAGGCGGCCGGCATTTCGAAATACAAGGAGCGCCGGCGGGAAACCGAGCACCGCATCCGCCACACGCGCGATAACTTGGAGCGCCTCGACGACGTGCGCGCCGAGGTTGACAAGCAGCTCCAGCATCTCAATCGTCAGGCCAAGCAGGCGGAGCGCTACAAGAAGCTGAAATCGCGCTTCCGGCGCAAGGAAGCCGAGCTCAAGGCGTTGAAATGGCGCGCCCTGCGCGACGCCTCGGAGGACGCGCGCCGAAACCTGGCGACGGTCGACAACCGGCTCGAGGCGCGGATTGCCGATCGGCGTCAGGTCGAGGCCGAGATCGAGGCCGGTCGCGAACGACAGCAGGCTGCCGCCGAGCGGGTCAACCAGGTGCAGGGCGAGCTGTACGAGGTCGGCGGTCAGATCGCGCGCATCGAGCAGGCCATCCAGCACCGGCAGGACCTGATCGACCGCCAGCGACACGAACTCGAGGATACTGAAAAAAGCTGGCAGCAGCTCAACGAGCACCTCGACCTGGACCGGGTCCAGGCCGAAGACTTGGAACGCGCCATCGCCGAACTCGAGCCGGCGCTGGAGCGCGCCCGAGCAGACGAAAGCCAGGCGCTGGAGGCGGCGCGAGCTGCCGAGGCCGAACTCCAGTCCTGGCAACAGGAGTGGCAGGAGTTTCGCGAGGCCAGTGGTGAACACGAGCGCGCCGCCGAGGTCGAGCGCACCCGTATCGACCACCTCGACCGTCAAATGCTCGATCGCGTAGCCCGGCTGGAGGGATTGAGCGAGGAGAGGTCCGCCATTTCGGGGCAGGCGATCGAGGCCGAAATCGAGGAGCTGGAAAGCGAGCGCGATCGCCGGCAGGGGCTCATTCATGAGTTCGAGTCCGCGATCCAGTCGCTGAGAACGCAGATTGGAGACCGAGCCCGGCAAAACCGCGAACTCGAGGGCGAACTCGCCACCACGCGGGAAGCCTACCAGCAGGCGCGCGGCCGCCTGAGTTCGCTCGAGGCCCTACAGCAGGCAGCGCTGGGCAAAGACCAGGCGACCGTGACCGAGTGGCTGACCGCGCACGGTCTGCAGAGCGCCCCGCGGCTGGCGGAGGTGCTCGAAGTGGAGCCCGGCTGGGAGCGGGCCGTGGAGACCGCTCTGGGGGCGTATCTGGAAGCGGTGCTGAGCGAATCTCCCGAGCGCTTGCTGAAGTCCGCGGCCGCGCTGGAGCAGGGAGATTTGCTGCTGGCCGAGACCGCCGGAGCGAATTCGAGCCAGCCGCGCGAGAAGCTGGCAGCGAAGGTTACCGGACCGGGCGCGCTGGAATCGCTGCTGGCCGGCGTGTTCGCCGTCGAGGACCTCGATCGCGCGCTGGCGCTGCGCCCGCGGCTCAACCCGGGCGAATCGGTCATGACCCGTGCCGGGGAATGGCTGGGGCCGGGTTGGGTCCGAATCAGTCGCGGCGAGAGCGGCAGCGACGGGGTGATCCTGCGCGAACAAGAGATCGGTGCTCTGAAGAAGCGCCTCGAGCAACTCGAGCGCGACGGCGAGGGGGCGCGGGCGGCGGTCGACGGCGGCCGCGAGGCGCTCAGTGAGCTCGAGACCGAACGTGAAACGCGGGTCGACGAGCTGGGCCTGGAGCACCATCGCCTGGCCGAAGTCGCGGCGCGAATAGACGGCCTCAGGGAACGGCTCGAAGACCTGGATCAACGACGCGAACAGGTTGAACAAGAGGCGCAGACGCTGCGCGAAAGCATTTCCGGCGACGAACAAACCGTGCGGCAAGCCCGCGGCCGGCTGCAGCAATCGGTTGATTCGATGGCTTCGCTGGAGCAGCGCCGGGCACAACTGGACGAACGTCGCGGGGTCGCGTCCGAGCGCCGGGATCAGACTCGTCAGCAGGCCCGTGAGGCCGGCGCGCGAACCCACGAGCTGGCGCTGAGTTTGGAAGTCAAGCGCGCGGCGCTCGACTCCACCCGTCAGGCGCTGGAGCGGGCCGGCGATCAGATTGACGCGCTGGAGCGTCGGCGCCAGGCGCTGAAGACCCAGATCGAGGCGGCCGACCGGCCGGTCGAGGGCGAGGAGACGGATCTCAAGGTGCTGCTGGATCGGCGGCTGGAAATCGAGGCGCGCCTGACCGAGACGCGTCAGGAGATGGACCGTGTCAACCTGGAACTGCGCGAGCTGGAGCAGCGGCGCCTGGCGCTCGCCGACGCCGAGCAGGAGATTCGGGCGGAACTGGACGCCAAGCGTCTCCAAGCCGAGGGCCTAAGAGTCCGGGCCGAGAGCTTGTCCGAGCAGCTCGCGGCCGCCGATTTCGACCCCGAGACCCTGCTCGAAGGCCTGTCCGAGGACGCCGATGCCGCGTCGTGGGCGGAGCAGCTCGAAAAAATGAGCGCGTCCATAGGTCGCCTGGAGCCGGTCAACCTGGCCGCGATCGACGAGCACCGGGAGCAGGCCGAGCGCAAGCAGTATTTGGACGCGCAGAACGACGACCTGCGCCAGGCGCTGGCGACGCTCGATTCGGCGATTCACAAGATCGACCGCAAGACCCGGACCCGCTTCAAGGAGACCTTCGATCGGGTCAACACCGGGTTGAACGAGTTGTTTCCGCGCCTGTTCGGAGGCGGCCACGCCTACCTGGAACTGGTTGGCGACGAACTGTTGACGGCGGGCGTGTCGATCATGGCGCGTCCGCCGGGCAAGCGGGTCACCAACATCCATCTGCTCTCCGGCGGCGAGAAGGCGCTGACCGCGGTGGCGTTCGTATTCGCCATATTCCGCCTCAACCCGGCGCCGTTTTGCCTGCTTGACGAGGTCGACGCGCCGCTGGACGACGCCAACGTCGGCCGTTTTTCGGAGCTGGTTCGGGAGATGTCGGAACGAGTCCAGTTTCTGTTCGTGACCCACAACAAGATCACGATGGAAGTGGCCCATCAGTTGAGCGGCGTGACGATGCGCGAACCCGGGGTCTCGCGGCTGGTGTCGGTCGACATCGCCGAAGCCGAGCGCATGGCCAACGCCTAAGGTAAACTGATCGGGGATGGAAGGACTGCGCTGGATTCTGCTGGCCATCGGTCTGCTGATCGTGGGCGGCATTTATTACGTCGGAACGAAGTCGAACCGGGCGCGCCCGAGCGGCCGTGAACCGCCGCGCCGCGAGCCTGCGCTGGACGGCACGATGGAGCGCGAACTGCAGCGCCTCGGTGCTCTGATCAGTGAAGATCGACGGCCGCCAACCGAGCCGTCGCCCGGCGTCGAGGAGCCGCCGGCGCTGGCCAGCGCACCGGAAAAGATCGTCGCCCTGTACCTGCGCTGCCGCGGTTCGGGCTTGCTCGGGGGGCGGGAAATCGCCGCCGCGGCTGACAAGGTGGGTTTGAGCTTCGGTTCCGGCGACATCTACCATCGGCTGCAGGAGCGGGGTCAGGGTCAGGTTGCGATCTTCAGCCTGGCCAATATCATGAACCCCGGCAGCTTCGATCCGGCCCGCGGCAACGAACTCCAGACCCAGGGCCTTTGTTTGTTCATGACCCTGCCCAACCAGCTCAGCGCGCTGGACGCGTGGGACGCAATGCTGGCCGCCGGCCGACGTTTGGCCGAGTTGCTCGACGTGGAGCTGCTGGACGAGACGCAGAGTTCGCTGAGCCGCCAGCGCATCGCCCACATTCGCGAACAGATGCGGGAATTCGATCGCCGCCACGAAGTGCGCGTGCCGGGTGGGAGCTGAGAAGATCAATGCGCTACTTCGGTGACCATGAGAACTAAAACGGAAAGCCGCCGAGGCGCAAAGCGGTTCAGCAGCCCCTTTCAATGTTTTCTCCGCGCCCCCGCGCCCTAGCGTCTTTGCGTTACTTGCTGTCCTCGCGGCTTTCGCCAGATGGGCACCCGTAGCGAGACCGCTGCCGCGCGGGCCCGAGCGACCGAGCTGCGGCGGCAGATCGCAGAGCACGATTACCACTACTACGTGCTGGACCAGCCGGCCGTTCCGGACGCCGAGTACGACCGACTGATAGCCGAACTCCAGGCGCTCGAGGACCGCTTTCCCGATCTGCGAAGTCCCGATTCTCCGACCCAGCGGGTCGGCGGCGAGCCGCTGGCCGGGTTCGTCGAGGTTCGCCACGAGGTGCCGATGCTGTCGCTGGGCAACGCGTTCGACGACCAACAGGTTCGGGATTTCGACCGCCGGGTCCGCGCGCGGCTCGAACTCGACGGGCCGATGGTCTACGCCGCCGAGCCCAAGCTGGACGGCGTCGCGCTCAGTTTGCGCTACCGAGACGGGGTCCTGGTCCGCGCCGCCACCCGCGGCGACGGCACCCGCGGCGAAGACGTCACCCACAACGCGCGCACCATCGCCTCGATCCCGCTGGCGCTGCGCGTTGAGCAACCCCCGAGCGAACTGGAGGTGCGCGGGGAGGTGTACATCCCGACCGCCGCGTTTGAGGCCTTCAATGCCGCCGCCAGGGAGCGCGGCGAGCGCACCTTCGTCAACCCGCGCAACGCCGCGGCCGGCAGTCTGCGTCAGCTCGATCCGCGCCTCACCGCCAGCCGGCCCCTGGCCTTTTTCGCCTATGCCATCGGCTCCAGCGCGAACGGCGAGCTTCCGGACAAACACGGCGAGATTCTCAAGCTGCTGCGGACCTGGGGCTTTCCGGTGTGCCCGCAAAACGAGCGAGTCGACGGGGTCGAAGGATGCCTGGACTACTACCGGCGCATCGGCGCTCAGCGAGCGGAGCTGCCGTATGAAATCGACGGCGTGGTCTACAAGGTCGACGACCACGCGCTGCAGCGCGAACTCGGTTTTGTCAGCCGCGCCCCGCGCTGGGCGCTGGCGCATAAATTCCCGGCCCAGGAAGAGCTGACCGAAGTGCTGGGGATGGAGGTCCAGGTGGGCCGCACCGGGGCGCTGACGCCGGTGGCGCGGCTCAAACCGGTGTTCGTCGGCGGGGTGACGGTCACTAACGCCACGCTGCACAACGAAGACGAAGTCGCGCGCAAGGACGTGCGGATCGGCGACACCGTGATCGTGCGCCGCGCCGGCGACGTCATTCCGGAGGTGGTCCAGGTGGTGCCAGAGCGGCGACCGCCGGGTGCGCGGGAGTTCAAAATGCCGGCCGCCTGTCCGGTGTGCGACTCGGCAGTGGTGCGAGTCGAGGGCGAGGCGGTCAGCCGTTGCAGCGGCGGCCTGATTTGCCCGGCCCAGCGCAAGCGCGCGCTCGAGCATTTCGCCTCCCGACTGGCGATGGACATCGAGGGCCTGGGGGAGAAGCTGATCACCCAGCTGGTCGACGCGCAGCGGCTGGAGACGGTCGCCGACGTTTACCGACTGGATCGCGAAACGCTCGCCGCCCTGGACCGAATGGGGGAAAAGTCGGCGGCTAATCTCCTCGCCGCAATCGAGGACAGCAAGCAGACTACCCTGGCGCGGCTGCTGTACGCGCTCGGCATCCGCGAGGTCGGGGAGGCCACCGCCAAATCGCTGGCCGCGCATTTCGGCTCGCTGGACGCAATCGCTGGCGCGGAGGTCGACGCGCTGACCGCGGTGCCGGACGTCGGGCCGGTGGTGGCCGGACACGTGGCCGCTTTTTTCCGCGAATCGCACAATCGCGAAGTCATCAGACAACTGCGCACCGCCGGCGTCCGCTGGCCCGAGGGCGAGCCTAGGCGCGCGCACGCCGGACCGCTGGCCGGGCGCACCTACGTCCTGACCGGGACCCTGGACGGGATGACCCGGCCCGAGGCGACCGAACGACTCCAGGCGCTGGGCGCGAAGGTCACCGGCAGCGTTTCCAAGAAAACCACCGCGGTGATCGCCGGTGCCGGGGCCGGCTCAAAACTGGCCAAGGCCGAAACGCTTGGGATTGCGGTGCTGGACGAGGACGGTCTGCGCCGGTTGATCGATAGCGGATGAGCGCGCGAGCATCGCTCGGCGCCTTCCGGGAAACGCGCCCGGTTGTGGGGGGAGCGGGCTTCATATTACACTCGCCGGCCCGATAGCGAACCTACGCCCCGGCAGGGACCGATCGCCGTAGGAGGCTGCGATAGCGCTACCGGGGCAGGATTCTGACACCGGAGAGAACAGGCTATCGACATCAGGGAACGAACCTCGCCGGCCGCGCGCCTGACCGGGCTGCTGATCGCGCTGCTCGCCGCGGCGCCCCTGGGGGCCGTCGGCCTCGGCGACATCGAAGTAGTCTCGCATCTGAACGAGCCGTTCGCCGCGACGGTTCAGCTGATCGGCGCGCGCGGCGCTGGCGAGATTAGCGCCCGTCTCGGCGACGACGAGGATTATCGCAGCCTTGGCCTGATCCGCCAGCAGGTGCTCGAGCGGGTGCGGGTGCAGATTGGGACGGCCGCGAGCGGCCAGCGGGTGCTCATCACCGGTGAGACACCGGTGACCGACCTGATTCTCGATCTGGTGCTGATTCTGGAGCACGAGGGCAGCGAACAGACCCGCCATTATCCGATCTTGCTCGATTTTCCGAGCGCGGACGCGGCCACGCCCAGCTCGCCGCGCCGATCCGTTGGCGAGCCGTCGGCGCCCGCTCGCACGACCCGGCCGGTTGCGGTCCCGGCGACCGGCAAGAGCTACGGTCCGGTGCAGCCCGGCGAGACCCTGGGCGGGATCGCCAGTCTGATCAAGGGCAACCAGCCGGTCCGCTATTGGGCTTTGGTGGAGGCGCTGCACGAGCTCAATCCAAACGCCTTTGTCGACGGAGACATCGACCGATTGAAGGTGGGAGCGGTGCTTCAAATCCCGTCGCTGGACGGCCTGGCGGCCACCACGATCCGCCGCGCGCCGCCCGCATCGTTTGTCCCCGGCATGCGCCCTCAGACCCCGCCGCAATCGGAGGACCGGGCGCTGACGCCACCACCGGCGCGCGAGCCCGGCCAACGGCCACCGGATTCGCGCCTGGAGATCATCGGCACCCCGAACAGCGCCCAGATCCTGGAATCGATGAACGAACTGCTCGAGCAAGACGATCAACAGCTGGCGGCTCAGGGCCAGGAAGCGCGCCGGCAGCTGGCGTTCGCCACCGCGGAGATTCAGACCTATCGCAGCGAGAACGAACAGTTGCGACGTCAGGTCAGCGACCTGGAAGCGCGCGTGGCGACCCTGAACCGGCTGATCGAGCTGCGCGCGGCGGCGGCCGCGGGCGACGCGGAGACGCCGGTCGTCGCGCCGGCGCCGACGCCGGACCCCGTAACCGAGGGCGGCCTCACCCCGGGCGCAATGGCTGAGGCCGACGATCGACTGACGCTGTCGGGCCGAACGCCGGCGGCCAACCACGAGCGGCGGCCCTGGTACGGCAGCTGGTGGCCCTGGGCATTGGCGCTGCTGCTGCTGCTGGG
>JBFGYD010000067.1:0-8669 GCA_041587615.1 Lysobacterales bacterium | reverse complement strand
CGGGCGGCAGCTTAGCTCCCGCCCGACTTTTCAGCCGCCTCGTCAGCGGCATCCTCGGCCTTGTCGAGCATCTCCTGGCCCGCGTCCTCGGCCGCATCCGTGGCCTCTTCCATCATCTCGCCGGCCTTTTCTTTGGCTTCGTCCAACGCGTCGGCGGCCATTCCGCCATCGGCCGCGTCACCGGCTTCATCCATCGCCTCCTCGGCATATTCGCCGGCCTCTTCGACCGCGTCGGCGGCCTCATCGGTCGTCTCCTTCATCTGATCGGCGGCTGCTTCGGCGGTGTCTTCGACCTTCTCCGCCGCCTGATCCACCGCCTCTTGGGCGGCGTCCCGGTCGTCCTCGCCACAGGCGGCAAGGACCATGGCAAAGCACAATACCACCGCGATATTGAACAGTTTGTTCATCTGATTTCTCCGCTGGTTCTTTGATCCCAGAATTTGTCTTGCGATTTTACTTCGGCGCAAGTTGGATGGGGGCGGTACATGATGCGGCGAAATCGAAACGGTTGCAAACGCGCTTCGACGCGCAGGGCAACCCGGTCGGCGACGATTTCGTCGTCAACACGACGATCGCCAACGACCAGGGGCAGCCGGACGTGGCCTACGGACCCAACGGCGAGTCGGCGATCGTGTGGGCCGGCTTCGACGGCGACCTCGACGTGTTCGCCCAGGCCTACGACCCCAGCGGCCAGCCGATCGGCGGCGAACTCAAGGTCAATTCGGTCGACGCCGGGGAGCAGAGCAAACCGATCGTGCGTTTCCTGCCCGGCCCCGATGCCGAGGGCCGGGTCCAGTTCGTGGTGGCCTGGCGCGACCTTGTCAGCGACGCCGATCCGACCCCGAACGGTACCGGAACCAGCTATCGCTGCTTCTCGATCGAGGGCGACCCGCAACTCATCTTCGAAGACGGTTTCGAATCGGGCGACACGTCCTCCTGGAGCTGCACCCAGCCTTAGCTCGCTCCTCGGCAATCGCCGACAGGCCATAGCCCGAAGGCCGGCGTTGCGCACGAACAGGCCGTTCGGTGGCGCCGGTACTCACCTCCGGGATGATCGGAATTCCGGGCCACCGCTCGTGGGCCACGGCGGTGACCGCACCGTTGGAACCAGCGCCCGCCCGCCCGCTGTATAATGAAACGCGTTCAAACATGCGCGCGTACCTCGGTGTGACTCGGTCTACAACAAGCCTCTCGAGCCCCGAGTCCCAATGATCGGACGCATCCTCCTCGGACTTCGCTTCTATCTCGGGTTTGCCCCTCGATTCAGTCGCCTGGGCTACGAGAAAAAGGGGCTCTCGAGGAAGCCGGTCGAGGCCGATTTTTCCGGCCAGACCTGGCTCGTCACCGGCGCCAGCGGCGGTATTGGACGCGAAATCGTGGCCCAAGCCTGCCGGCGCGGCGCTCGCGTGATCGCGGTCGCCCGCAGCCGGCGCAAGCTCGATCAGCTGGATGAAGTTTTGGACGGCGACGGTTCGATCGAAACCCTGGCCGCCGATTTGGCACTGTGCGGCGATGTCCGCTCCGTGATCGAAATTTTGGCCGAGGCGGGCCGGCCGCTGGACGTTCTGGTCAACAACGTGGGCGTGCTGCTGAACCAGCATCGCTTGACCGATGAGGGCTTGGAAAGCTCGTTCGCGACCAACCTGCTCAATCACTACCTGCTGACCGAGGGCCTGCTCGAGAGCGGGCTTCTGTCTCCAGCGGCGGTGGTCATCAACATGAGCTCGGGCGGCATGTATTCGACCGCCCTCGACCCTCACGCGCTGGACGAGACAGACCCCAACCGCTACGACGGCGTCGAGGCCTATGCCCGGCACAAGCGGGCCCAGGTGGAACTGACCCGCTACTGGAACGACGCCTACCGTGGCAGCGCGTCATTTCACGTCATGCATCCGGGCTGGGTCGATACCGTTGGCGTGCAGACGTCCCTGCCGGGATTCCGGGCGCTGTTTCGGCGCATATTGCGCAACAGCGAGCAAGGAGCAGATACGGCGATCTGGCTGGCCGCCGAGCGACCGGCCGTCGCCGCTGAAGGTATCTGGCTGGATCGCGAATTGCAGCCCGAGCACGTGGGGGAGGCAACGCGCCGCGGCCCGGAAACGACAGCGGAGCTGATTGACGTGCTGGAACGCAAACTCAGGCAGGCAAACGCGTGACCGAAGCAGCAAGTGTTTCAATCGGCGGCGCGATCGCTCAGACCGGGGGCTGCGCAGAGCGCGAGCGCCTCGCGTTTGGCCGGCGGGTCGCCGGTCATCCGGGCAGTGAGCACTCGATCGATCGCGGCACAGTCGGCTCGGGCTCGCGCCGTTTCGCCGACTTTGCGCAGCGTGGCTACGTTTTGCGCCAGCAGCACCATCGCCCATGGATCGCCAAGCTCGGCCTGCTCACTGGCGATTTCGGAGGCGGCCAACGCCTGGCTCCCGGCCCGATCCGGGTCGTCGACCACCCGTAGCGCCGCCAGCGCGATCCGGGCGCCCAGGGTCGTAGGACTGTCAATCCCGTACAACCTCTGTTGAAAGTCCAAGGCGTGGAGCAAATGCCGCTCCGCGGCACCGCGATCGCCCACCGCCGCCTGGCTGCGGCCCAGAGCCTCGAGGTAGCGGCCATACTCGGCCGGTTGGCTTCCAGGGGATCCGTAGCGCGCTGTCATTTCATCCAGCAGCGCGATCGCGGATCGGTGATCGCCCATGCCGGCCGCGGCGCGGGCCCGCGCGAAGTCGAACTCCCGGCGCACCTGATGCCCGGGTCCGTAGGCCTCGGGCAACGCATCGTTCAGCGCCGCCAATCGGGCCTGGGCCTCGGGCGCCCGCCCCTCGTCGAGGTCGAACACCGCCTTGGCCATTTCGTACTCCAAAAGCGCCCGGTCATCGTCGCCGTAGACGGCGCGGCGGCTTACACTGGCGGCCTCAATCGAGCCGCGCGCTTCCTCCAGCAGCCCCTTTCGATGCTGATGCAGGCTGCCGTAGTAGCGCGCCACGGCGTAATTGGGGTGCTTTTCGCCCAGCGCGTCGGCAATCCGGAAGACTTCGGCAAAATGTGCGTCCGCGGCCGGCAGATCCAGCAGCTTCAGATCGTACAAAGCGAGCACGATCAGCGATCGAAAGTTCTTGTCGCTTTGCTCCCCGTAAACGCTCTGATCGGTGGCAACGGCCCGGGTCGCCATTTCTCTGGCCTTCAGCGGCTCGCCCCGGGCGTAGAGGGTTTGCGCCATGCCCCGCAGGATGAATCCGCGCTGGAATTTGAGCTCCTCGCTGTTCGACGCCAGGTCAAATGCCCGCTGAAAGTATTCCAGCGCCGTCTCGTAGTCGCCGAGCTTGCGCGTGGCGCTGCCGATCGTGGTCAGGATGATCGCCCGGGGCTGCAAGGTTTCGGGGCCCTCTCCCAGCAGGATCAGCGCCTTTTCGTCGAGTTCGATCGCCTGTTTCGGCTGCCCATTGTCGAACAGCGCAATGGCCATCGCGTGCAACGCCTCGGCCTGGTTGTAGGCGAACTCGGGTCCCAGCGCCTCTGCGAGACGAACGGCCTCCTCGGCGGTGCGCATGGCCTCATCGGGCCGGCCGAGTCCGACCAGGGCCGAGCCCAGCGAGCGCAGAATCTGGATCCTGATTCTGAGGTCGAACTCAGCACTCGAATCCTGCAGCGCCAGCGCGCGCCGCGCGAGTTGCTCGACCGAGTCGTAGCGGCCCAGGCCGAAATAGGCGCCCGCCATGGTCTTTAGAAGCTGGATCTGGACTTCGGGCTGCTCGGCCAGTCGCTCCAGGTTGGCGGCGCCCTGGTCCAGCAATTCGACCACAGCCAGTTGTTCGCCGCCGCTGTCTCGGGGATCGGCCTGTTCCAGCAGATCGGCCAGGAAGCCCGAGACGGCCTCCGAAGTGCGGGCCTCACGCTCGGCAATTTGCTGAGCTTGCAAGGTCTCGCGCCAGGACAGCAACACGGCGGCCAACGAGATCAGCAGCGCAACCAGCGTGAGCAGAGTGGCCGCCACGCCACCCCGGTGACGACGCGCAAATCGAGCCAGGCGATAAGCACGGCTTGGCGAGCGCGCCTGGATCGGTCGATGCTCGCGATAGGCACGCAGGTCGTCGATGAGCCGCTGCACGGACCCGTAGCGGCGAGCCGGGCTCTTGGCGACGCAGGCGCCGACGATGATGTCCAGATCGCCGCGCATGCGTCGCTGCAGACGATCGAACCGGGTGCGGCGGGCCTGGGCGATCCGGGAACCCTCGCCGCCGTCAGTGTTGCCCGTCGTTTCCAGAGCTTTGCTCGGACTCAAGGGTTCGGTATCGATGACGGCTTTTTTGATGTCCGCGATGCTGGCGCCCCCGACGGGCTGGGCATGAGTCCCGGTCAACAGCAGGTGCAGCAGGAGACCGAGCTGATAGATGTCGGAGGCGACGTTGACCGGCTGACCGAGCACCTGTTCCGGGCTGGCAAAGCGTGGCGTCAGTAGCGGTGTGCCCGTGGTCAGGTCGTTGCCGTCGTCGATCAACAGCTTGGCGATCCCGAAGTCGAGCAGCTTCACCTCGCCTTGGTCGGTGATCAGGATGTTACCGGGTTTGATGTCGCGATGGACCACCAGGTGCGTGTGGGCGAACTGAACCGCCTCGCAAATGCCAATGAACAGATCGATCCGATCGTTCAAGTCCAATCGGTGTTCATCGCAATACCGATCGACGGCCATCCCGGCCACCAGTTCCATGACCATGTAGGGCTGGCCGCCGCTGATGCCGCCGTCGATGACGCGGGCGATGTTCGGGTGCTCCAAGCCGGCCAGAATCTGGCGCTCCCTGGCAAAGCGGGCCCCCATCTGCTCCGATCCGCGCGCGTCGAGCAGCTTGACCGCTACCGATTGCTCGAAGTCTCCGTCGCGGCGTTCGGCGCGAAAAACGAGCGACATTCCGCCGCGATCGAGAAACTCGACCACCTCGAAAGGTCCGAACCGCGCACCCACCCAGCGCTCGGCTTCTGCCGGGGTCTCTGTGCTTTCCATACCGTCGGCTAGTCCCTTCAGCGCGCCGCCGCCGGTCGCCAGCAGGCCGTCGATTTCACCCGGATCGAACGAATGTCGGCGATTTCCCATTTCAGTCTCCGAACCCGCGCTACGCGAAACTGGTGCCGCGGCAAACAAGGCGGGGCTGCTGATATAAACGACGTTGAGCCGCGAGGCGTGTCGTCATCGTAACCCGATCCGGGTGATCCCGATCAAGCCAGACCGGCGTGGGTCCGATGTAGCTTGCAACCGTTGTCAGGCGATCAGGCGAACCGCATATGCGGCGTAAAAGGCTAGGAAGACCGCCCCCTCCCAGCGGTCCAGGCGGAGCTGGGTGGTCAATCCCAGCATCAATAGCGCGGTAGCCCCGAGCATGACCCACAGGTCCACGGTCAGGCCGATCTCGGCCGCCGACAGCGGCGTGAGCAGCAGCGTACTGCCGAGGATCAGCAACAGGTTGAACAGATTGCTGCCGATCACGTTGCCGATCACCAGTTCGGTCTGCCGCCGGTAAGAAGCGACGATCGCGGCCACCAGTTCCGGCAGCGAGGTGCCAATCGCCACTACCGACAGGCCGACGATCGCCGGGGGCACGCCCCAGGCCTCGGCCAGCGTCTTGGCGGATTCGACAAACAGGCTCGCGCCATAGCCGAGGCCGGCGATGCCGACGACGCTCATCGCTACCGCCATCAGCAGTTTTTTCTGGCGCACCGATTCCGGCAGCGGCGGATCGGCCGCGTCGTCCTCGACCACCTTTTCAGTGCGGTAGCAGTGCCCGATGAACAGCACGAACGCCCCGACCATCAGACCGCCCGCGAGCGCCCCGAGCGGGAGCTTCAGCAGCGCCGCGGTCATCACCACCGTTGCCACACCGAGAAATGCGCCGTCGCGCTTGAGCACCTTGCCGGTCGCGAGCTGCGGGCGAATCAGCGCAGCGACTCCGAGGATCAGCAAGATGTTCGCGATGTTGCTGCCGACCACATTGCCAACGGCGATGGCGGGCGTCCCGATCAGTGCCGACTTGATCGACACCAGCAATTCCGGCAGCGAGGTGCCGAAGCCGATCACGACGATACCGACAAAGGCCCGCGACAGGCCCAGCCGCTCGGCCAGAGCGACGGCGCCTCGGATCAGCCCCTCGCCGCCGACGATGAGCAAAATGAGTCCCGCGATCAGAGTCAGATATACGGTCACACCGGTCTCTCACAGAGGGGTGGGTCTGGCAGGAGCATGGCGCCGACGTCGGCGAACTCTACCGTGCGCTCAACCGTACAACAAATCGGCGCCGAATCGGGGATGGCAACCCCCGTGCCGATACAATACTCTAGTGCCCTGTCCCGTAACTATGCGGGCCAGGACACTAGCCTTCATGTTGCATGGGTTGCCGGGCCGATGAACAACTGTTTGGTACTGACGATCATCGCCGACGACGTGCCCGGCGTGGTCGAGCGGGTGGCCGAGACCGTCAAGGACCACGGCGGCAACTGGCTGGAGAGCAACCTGTCGCATCTGGCAGGCAAATTCGCCGGCATCCTGCTGGTCGGCATTGCACCGGCGGACCAGCCGCAGCTGCTGGGTGCGCTGGACGCGCTCGGCGCCCACGGCATCCGGGTGATCGCAGAACCTGGCCGAGAACAGGAAGGCAAGCCACCGCCAACGCTCAGACTGAGTATCGTCGCCAATGACCGGGCCGGTATCGTCGAGGAGATTTCCGCGGTGCTGGCCGACAACAAGGTCAACGTCGAGGCGCTTGAAACCACCTGCGAGCGTGCCCCGATGTCGGCGGTCGCTCTGTTTCGCGGAAAAGCCTGCATCCGCCTGCCCGCGAACCTGAGCCGCGAGGACCTGCAGCTGAGGCTCGAGGCGCTGTCCGAGGACCTGATGCTGGAACTGGAAGACTAGCAGTATTGCGTGAGTCCCTCACCCGGGAGGACGAACCAGCAGGACATCCGAACGCAATCGCGGCAGGAGTTCCCGCAGAGTAGCCCCGATCAGCAGTTCCTTGAGACGGGTCCGCGACAGCGAGCCGAGGATGCACAAATCGAAACGCCGTGCCTTGGCGAACGCATCCAGCGCTTCCAGCGGCGGGGCGTGGGCGAAGTCGAAAATGACCTTGCCGCGCGAATCGAGCGGAATCATCCGACGAATCTGAGCTGCCCGCCGCCGCTCCAGGTCGGCCATGTAACGGTCCGGGCTCACTGACGAACCCGGCTTGCGCTCCGCCAGCCCGAGAGCGTGCAGCACGTGATAGGGGGTTTCGAACGCGTTGCCCAGGCGTTCCGCCTCGACGATGATCTCCCGGTCCAGCGCCGCCGGCTTGTCGTGGGCATGGGACGGGTCGAGACAGGCCGCGATGATCGGCGGACGGCGCCACCGCCGGTCGCGAACGATCAGCAGCGGCGCGGTCGTGGCGCGGATCAGACGCCATTCCGCGCTGCTCGGCCGATTCCCCCCGCGTAGCGCGAACACGACCATCGTGGGAGCGCTGCGCGCGATGGTTTCGCCGGCGGCGACGTTGAAAGGATGACCCCAAGCGGCCTCCACCGATGCGTTCGGCACTTCCAGTTCGGCGGCGAGGGCGGAAACGAACTCTCGCGCTTCAGCCACCCTCCGGCGGCGACGCTCCGCCAGGGCGGCGCCGGAACGAAACAGCTCCTGGGCGAACTCGGGCCGGTAGACGACCGCGTGCAGGTGCAGCGGCCGCTTCAGCGCGGCGGCCAGGACCGCCGCCCGCTGGGCGGCTATCCGCTCCCGGCTCAGCGGATTGACCAGCGCAAGGATTGGTGCTGACGGCATTCGAGCCCTCGATGTTCAGTGTGCGGGCATCGCCGCAGCAGTATATGAATAGCCCTCCGTAGCCACGCAACGCCGCAAGGCCCAGTATCGCTAACCCGGACACGGGGTCTATCGGGACATTCACCTAGCCGTCTCGCCAAGCGGTCGCTTAAGCTATGACCTCGAGATGGCCACCCGAAAATCGATTGCAATCGCCGGCAACATGGGCGCGGGGAAATCCGCGCTGGTGGACTTCCTGACTTCGACCTATGGGATTCAACCGTTCTTCGAACCCAACGACGACAACCCGTACCTGCCCGATTTCTACGCCGACATGGGGCGCTGGGCGTTTCATTCCCAGCTCTATTTCTTGAGCAACAAGTTCCGCATTCACCAGGAGCTGGACCGCGCTCCCGGGGTCGTGGTCCAGGACCGGAGTATTTTCGAGGACGCCGAGATCTTCGCTCGGGCGCTGCGCGAGATGGGTCATATCGACGACCGCGACTGGGCCACGTACCGGGACTTCTACGCGACCATCCTGAACGCGGTCAAACCGCCGGATCTGATGATCTACCTGCGCTGCGGCATGCGCACGCTACGGCGCCGGATCAAGCTGCGCGGTCGGGCAATGGAGCAGGACGTCCCGCTCTCGTATCTGAAGCGCTTGGAGCGCCTGTACGAAAACTGGATCGCCTCCTACGACTTGAGCGAGGTGCTGATCCTGGAAACCGACAAGCTCGACTACGTCAACGACCTCCTGTACCGGCTGGACGTGATGGAGCGGATCGAGGCGATGCTGCCGCGCACGTTCAAGCGCCGGGGCCGCTCGCGCCCCGCCGGCTGAATAGGAAAAGGAACCCCGGCCGGGCGCCGGGGTTCCGATCGGGGCGAGTCGCGCCCGCCG
>JBFGYD010000066.1:0-8714 GCA_041587615.1 Lysobacterales bacterium | reverse complement strand
GTGATCGTCCCAGGTCGCGTAGTGGTGCACCGAGCCCAGCAGCGGCTGCAGTTCGGGTAGGGCGCGGGCCTGGGCGTAGCGACGATAAATGCCGCTGCGCGAATTCCAGTCGGCCTCACGCAGGTAGACGTTGTCGCCGAGCCACAGCATGAACGCCGGCTGCTGCGCGAGGATGTGACCGAAGATCTGATAATCGCTGCCGTAGGGCGTTCCCGGGCGGTCGTAGCGGGCCTCGTTGATATAGGCGCACGAGCCCAACGCAAAGCGAAACGCGGGCGGGTCGCCGCGCCATTGCCACAGCGGCTGGGTGCGAAACTCCAGCGGATAGGGGCGCGCTTGCGGTTGGCCGTCGACCAGCACCTGGTATTGGTAAACCGTGCCCGGCTCGACTCGGGTCGCGACCAGGTGGGCGGTGTGGAAAGACTCGGCAAAGGTGTGCGCCTCGCGGCTCTCTTGATAGGGCCCGCTCGCCCCCTTGGCGCGATAGCGAAGCTGCACCCGTGCTTCGGCATCGGTCTGCACCCACACGGCGACCTCACGCATCGTCGAGTAGCCGACCATCGGCCCGGCCACGATGGCCCCCGCCTCGGCACCGGTGTGCACCGCGGACGCCGCCAGAGCGAGCGGGAACAGGGTGGCCAACGTGCGGAATCTTGTCATTGTCGCTTCCGGGTTTCGATCCCGGGCAACCTTAGCGGATTTGCGCCGGCCCGCCTACGCGTAGCGACAGGCGGTCGGCCGAACGCCTTACGCGGCGCCGCGTCCGGCTTCGCCGGTGAAGATCTCGTGGCGGTCGATCGCGTCGAGAAGTTCCGTCGCGGGCAGCGGCTTGCTGAACAGAAACCCCTGCATGACCTCGCAGCCGAGCTCGCGCAGGTGCTCGAGCTGCTGCGCCGTTTCAACGCCCTCGGCGATCAGGTTCATGCCCAACCCCTTGGCCATCGCGATGATCGCGTTGACGATCGAGGCATGGCCGTTTTCCGGGCGCATTTCATGCACGAACGAGCGGTCGATCTTGATCGTGTGGATCGGCAGTTTCTGAAGATAAGCCAGCGAGGAGTAGCCGGTGCCGAAATCGTCGATCGCGATGCGGATGCCGTACTTGCTGAGCATGTTCAGCTTTTTGACCACGCTGTCGACGTCTTTCATGATCACGTTTTCGGTCAGTTCGATTTCCAGCGCCTCGCCCGGGATCCCGTGGGCCGCAAGCAGGTCGGTGATGCCGTCCACCTGTTCGTGGGCGAGCTGTAGCGCGGACAGGTTGATCCCCAGCCGCAGCGGGGCCTGGCTGCCCTCGCGCCAGTGCCGCATGTCCGCGCAGGCTTGTTTGAGCACCCAGTCGCCGATCGGCACGATCAGCCCGCACTCCTCGGCATGGGGGATGAACTCCGCCGGCGGCAAAAGCCCCCGGCTCGGGTGGCGCCAGCGAATCAGCGCCTCGACCCCGACCACGGTGCCCGCGGCAACGTCGATCAGCGGCTGATAAAGCAGGACGAAGCGGTCTTCCTCCAGCGCTTTTCGAATGCCCGACTCCAGCGACAAGAAGTGCGAGAACTTGACCTTCATTTGATCGCTGAAGAACTCGAAGCCGTCCCGTCCCTGCTCCTTGATGTGGTACATCGCGATGTCGGCGTTTTTGATCAGCGCGTCCATGCCCTCGCCGTGATCCGGAAACACCGAAATGCCAATGCTGGTGCTGACGAAAACCTCATGGTCGTTGAGCATAAAGGGGCGTTCGAGCTCACCGATAATCTTGCGCGCCGTTTGGGCGGCGTCGGCGCGGGCCTCGATCTGCGGGATCAAGATCATGAATTCATCGCCGCCGACCCGGGCAATGGTGTCGCCCTCTCGCATGCACCCGGTCAGGCGGGTCGCCACGAGTTGCAGCAGTTCGTCGCCGCGCACGTGGCCGAGCGTGTCGTTGACCACCTTGAACCGGTCCAGGTCCAGGAACATCACCGCCAGCGCGTGCTGGCGTCGACGCGCCTGCGGAATCGCGAGCTTCAGACGGTCCTTGAACAGGGCGCGGTTGGGCAAGCCGGTCAGCAGGTCGTGAAATGCCTGGTAGCGAATGATCTCCTCGGAGCGCTTGCGCTCGGTGATGTCGCGCGCGACCCCGTAGGTCCCGATGTAACGCTTCTGTTCACCCTCGTCGGGAACGACGTACATTCCCATTGCGCTGAGCTCGATCGGCAGCGTGTTGGTGTCGAAATAGCGCGGCGAGGCGGCTGAGTCCTTGCATTTCAGACGCATCTCCACGTTGCGCGCGGCACGCTCTCCGGTGCGCCGCTCGTTGAACGCATAGTGGGCCTCCTCCAGGTCCTCGGGGTAGACCAGAACTGAGTAGTGCTGGCCGGTCAACTCGGCCGGTCGATAGCCGAGCAGCTTTTCGATGCGCGCGTTTACGAACGTGAAACGACCCTTGTGGTCGAGCATGTAAATGATGTCCGGAGAGCTGTTGACCATGTAGCGGTAAAGCTTTTCCGAGTGCTTGAGCTTGCCCTGAATGGTCCGGTTTTCTCGCTCCAGGGCACGCTTTCTGAGCGTATTCTCGAGGGTCCGGATCAGCACCTCGGGTGCGTAAGGCTTGCGCAGATAATCGTGGGCGCCGCGGCGTAGCGAGAGAATCGCATTGTCCACCGACGTGTCGCCGCTGACGACGATCACGCTGACGTCGAGTTCGTTGGCGCGCACGAAATCCATCACCTCGAGACCGGTAACGCCGGGCATCATCAGGTCCAGCAGCAGCACGTCAAAATGCTGACGTTTCAGCAGCGCGATGGCGTCGCTGCCGTTGGCAACGGTGACCGCTTCGTGGCCGTGCATCGAGATCAGCGTGCGAATGCTCTCCAGCGCCCGCTGTTCGTCGTCGGCGATAAGAATTTTGGCCCGCGATTCATTCATGTGCCCCACTCGCGTTTTTGTTGTTATATGACCGGCGCCCGACGCTCGCCCAAGACGCGCGGCAGCAGCACCCGAAACGAGGTGCCCGCCTCCGCGCTGCTCTGGTAGCCGATCGAGCCGCCGAGTTCCTCCACCAGCTTCTTGACGATTGACAATCCGAGACCCGCGTGGTCCTCGCCCTTGGTGCTGGTCAGCGGCTGAAATATTCGCGCTTCGACTTCGCGTGGAATGCCGGGCCCGTCGTCGCTGACGTCGATCTCTACGAACGGGGTCGCGTCGAAGCGGTGCCAGTCTCGGGTGCGAATCTTGAGCCGACCACCCTGGGACATCGCCTCGCTGGCGTTTTGCACCAGGTTGATCAGGATCTGCTTCAGCGAGCCGGTTGAGCTCAAGATCGGCGGCAGTTCTTCGTCGAGTTCGAGTTCGACCTCGATTTGCTTGGGCAGTAACAGCGCGTCGCGCGAAACCCTGAGCAGATTTGTAATCAGCGAATTGACCGCGACCGTTTCGCGTTCGGGGTCCGACCCGACGTCGGGCAGTTCGGTCAGTTGCAGGACCAGCTCGCTGACTCGGACCAGCTCCTCCTCGATAACCTCGATATCCTTGCTCGCCGGATGACCCGCGCCCAGCTTCATACTCAGCACCTGCAGATAATTCCGCGCGATGCTCAACGGGTTGTTGACCTCGTGCACGATCTGGCGGGTACGCTCGTCGGCGGAGTCCGGCTCAAGCTTCACGCTGGCCGCGGCCGCTGGCGGCTGCTCGATAGACTTGAGCTGAGCCGCCCCCTCGGCCGCGAAAGCCTCGAGTAGGGTCCGTTGCCGTTGCAGCCGCGGGAGCTGCGCCCGATCGACGCCCATGACCAGCACGCCAAGCCGCGCGTCGCATCCGACCAGCGGCAGGCACAGCATGCCGGAGCTGTCGAGCAGGCTGATGATCTGTCGGTCGATAACGGCCAGGGGCTGCGCCCCTTCGTCAAACGAGTGCAACAGACGTCGTTGGTCCAGCGCGCGACAAATCAGGCTGCCCCCCCGTTCCGGGAGGATCTTGAGCTCACCCGCGAGATCGTCGTCGCGGTCGGGGTTGAGCCCCGTCAGCACGCCGGTTGCGGGCTCGGGCAGAAAAAACAGCGCGGGTCGGTTACCCAGAATCAGACATGCGCTACGCGCCAGAGCCCGCAGCAGCGCCGTTCGGTCGGACGCGCGCTTGAGCCTCGGGCGCACCCCGTCGAGCAGCGCGATCTCGGCCACTTTGCCGGCCAGGCGCGCGCTCGCGTCACTCGCTGAGCCGGCGTTTGGACGGCGTTCGTGCTCGCCGCCGCGCGCCGGGGGGAGGTCCACCTTGCGGTTCACTTCGGCGACCGCGTCACCGGCCTTGGAAATCAGATCGACCAGCGCGCCCTGACCGAGCCCGAATAGCTGCTCGGCGGCCTCGAATCCCTTCTCCAGCGGTCGCGACTCGCCGCGACTGAGTAGGTTGGCGAGAAACACGACCTGCACCAGCGGGTGAGCATCGAGCACGTAACCGAGCGGCTGGTGATGGTAGCGAGCGGCGTCGGCCATGAACGAGTTCAGGCCCCAGGTCTCGATCAGAGAGGCGCCCAGGTCGGTATGCCCGGCACCGAACTGCTCGCGCTCGAGCAGCAGCAGCTGCGTGTCCCGCTGAGCTTTCCCGCGCAGCGCCCGATAGGCCTGAGGCTGGATGGTCTCGTACACGAGTTGACCGAGGTTGTGCAGCAGTCCGGCCAGATAGGCTTCGTCGGGGGAGTGGTAGCCGGTGGCCGCGGCCAGCATGCGCGAGATGATCGCGCAGCGCACCGATCGGCGCCAGAAGCCGACCGAGACGGCCGTGGCGCCGGTTGACGCGCGCGCCTCCCGCGCGGCGGCGCTGACCGCCAGCGCCTTCAGCGTATCGCGGCCGAGGGTCTTGAGCTGCGAGGCGAGCGAGGTCACGCGGGCGGGCGTTCCCCGCGAGCTCGCGCCCAGCAGGCTCAGCGTCTGGGCGGTGAGGCCGGGATCCATCTCGATCCAGGCCGCGTATTGTTCGAACGTGACATCCACCCGGTAGCAGGACTCCACCAGCTCCACCAGGACCTGGGGCAGCGACGGCAGGTCGGTGACCTCAAAGTTCTCAAGTATTTTATGTACATTTTTTCGTATGTCCATAATAAAACTTGAATTTACCGATTCAACTCCTCCGTAATGGCGGATCGCTCAGCCCTGGCCGCGGTGAACGGACCGAGCCATCATGCCCATCGGGCAAAAGCGTGGGGATTGAAGCGGGGGCGGTTGCTTGGCGCCGCTGGCATCACCGGTCAGCGGCCGATACGTCACTGATCAAAGCAGCGCATGTCAAGCATATCCGAGCATCATAGCGCTTCGCGGGGCGCCGCGAAACTCCGCCGCTCAACTCCGCCGGAGGCGGCTGACCAGGAAGGCGCCGATCAGGCCGGCGGCGAGACCGGGGATCATCTCGTACAGGTCGTAAAAATGCGGCTTGATCCATATCACCCAGATCAGGGTCGTGGCGAAGCCGAACAGCATCCCCGCGACGGCGCCCGCGTGGTTCATCTTGCGGTCGAACAGGGCGCCGAGTATCGCCGGAGCGAAAGCGGCGCCGAGCCCGGACCAGGCGAACAGGACGAACCAGAAAACCAGCGGGGTCTGGTTGAGCGCAAATCCGATGCCGATCGCCCCAATCAGCAGCGTGGTCAGCTTGCCAGAACGGGTCAGTTCGGTTTCCGGCCTTGGGCTCGACAGGATCTTCTGCCACAGGTCGCGAACCACGGCGGACGAGGCCAGCAGCAGCAGCGAGTCCACCGTGGACATGATTGCGGCGAGCACGATGACCAGGAACACGCCGGTCACCAGCGGTGGAAACAGGTCTGCGGCCAGCACCGGCAACACGGTCTCCGGGTCCGCCAGCCCCGGCGCCAGCACGCGGCCGGCCATGCCGGTGAGTACCGCGCCCAGATCGAAGGCCAGGATCACCGCGACCGAGATGGCCCCGGCCACCTTCAGGTCGGCCTCGCTGCGCGCCGACATGAACCGCGTCATCAGCTGCGGTACGCCCAGAAACGGCAAGCCGACGGCAACGAAACCGGCGATCAACGCCCAGTGAACGGGACCCGAGGAATCGCCACCGAGCGGGTTCAGAAGAGCCGGGTCGATCGCGCCCAGCGCCGAGCGGAACTGGTCCCAGCCGCCGGCGGCGCCGATCGCCACCGCCGGCATCACGATCAGGCCGAGCAGCATCAGCACCCCTTGGACCAAGTCGGTGTAGGCCACGCCCTTGTAGCCGCCGACGAAGGTATAGGCCATCGTGACCCCCGCTCCGAGCAGCACCGCGGTCTGGTAGTCGATGTTCATGAAGGCCCCGAACGCTTTCCCCGAAGCCACCATCTGGGCGGCGACGTAGGCCGTGACCATGGTCAGTATGATCAGCACGCTCAAGGCCCGAAGCAGGTGGAAGCGGTCGCCGAAGCGGGCGATCAGCGCGTCGGGCACCGTGATGGCTTCGGCTCGGTCGCTGAGCCGTTTGAGGCGCCGGGCCACCAGCAGCCAGCTCAGACCGATTCCGAGCACCTCGCCGACCACGACCCACAGCGCCTGGGCGCCGACCGCGTAACCCATCCCGGTCAGGCCCAGCAGCAGCCAGCCAGACTCGCCGGTGGCGTTGGTGCTGAAGGCCACGACCCAGGCCGGCAGCCGGCGCCCGGCGAGGAAGAACCCGGCCAGGGTCCGGGTTTCGCGGCGCGACCACCAGGCCAGACCGAACAGCAGCAGCAGGTAAACCAGCAGCACCGTAAGCATGACCGCGGCCGACCGGTAACCCGGCTATCGGTAGCTCAGCATCCCGGCGCGACCGCCCTCGAACGCGCCGTGATCGTTGATGGTGCTGACCCGCAGACCACCCGCGCCGTTGAGCAGCTTGGTCACGCCGCAGTTGGCCAGCGACCAGTTCAGCGCGAAGATGTGGCTGTCGGGAATCGACAGAAGCTGCTGCACGATCGCCCCGATCGGCCCGCCGGAGGTAAACACCAGCGCGCTCGAGCCGGGGTCCAGGGCCGCGGCGAGGCGTTCCGCCGCGGCCACGCAGCGGCCGCGAAACGCCGCCCAGGACTCGCGATACTCATGGTCGTGCCGGCCGCTGAGCCAGCGTTCGACGGCGGCCGAGAAAAGCTCCTGAAAAGCCCGCTCGGGGTCTGACTCGCGCGCCAGATCGATTCGCAGCCGCTCGCGGTTCGAGTAAGCCGGCCGGAAGCGCACGATGACCTCGCCAAAGTCAAACTCGTTGAATCCCTCGTCGGGTTGGTAGTCGGGTGCCTGACCCATCGCCTCGAGGCAGCGCTCGGCGGTCTGCCGATGCCGCTTCATGGTACCGCTCATAACCACGTGTGGACCGGGAACCCGGTCCACCAGCTCGCTTCCGAGAATCTCCGCCTGGCGCTCCCCAAGCGCTGACAGCCGATCGTAGTCGGCGGCGCCGAAGGAGGCCTGACCGTGACGGATGAGGTAAATCGCGCCCACCGCGTGATGATAAGCGCAGCTGGCGAATTCACAAATGCGGGCTCGGCTGCGACAATGGGGGCGTTGTGATCGAGACCGCTCGAGCTGGGTTATTGTTGCGGGCGACGAGGCCGCTGGCGGCGGCGCTTTCGTTGTTCGCCGCCGCGGCGTGCGCCGCCGACGAGCGCGCCGTTCTGGTGGCGCTGGTGGCCGATCAGATCGAGGACCTGGCGCCGCAGACGGGCGTGCCGGCGTTGTCTGCCGCAACCCGCGGCGCGCTCGCAAGCGTGCCCCGCGAGCGTTTCGTGCCGGCCCGGCTGCGCGATTCGGCCTACCGCAACACGCCGCTGCCGATCGGCCACGGCCAGACCATCTCGCAGCCGCTGATCGTGGCGCTGATGACCGAGATGCTGGCCGTCGGGCCGGACTCGGTGGTGCTCGATGTGGGCACCGGATCGGGCTACCAGGCCGCGATCCTGTCGCCGCTGGTCAAGAGCGTCTACACGATGGAGATCATCCAGCCGCTGGCCGAGCAGGCAACCAAGCGACTCAAGAACCTGGGTTACGACAACGTCACGGTGCGCCATGGTGACGGCTACTACGGCTGGCCGGAGCACGGACCGTTCGACGCGGTCATCGTCACCGCCGCCGCCGGTCACGTGCCGCCGCCGCTGATCGAGCAGCTCAAGCCCGGGGGCCGAATGGCGATCCCGGTTGGCGGCAGCTTCTACGCCCAGCAGCTGCTGCTGATCGAGAAGGACGCCGCCGGCGAGGTGTCCACCCGTCAGGTCCTGTCGGTGCGCTTCGTGCCGCTGACCGGCGACCACTAGCAGCCGGCTGTTGAAGAATCAACATCCGGCTAGTTGGGTCTGATTGAAAAAGGGCCGTTAACAACGCGACCACCAAAGCGGCTTGGCCGGCGTCCTCGGCACCGTGAGCACTGGAAGTCAGGAATGGGCAGGCGTTTGCCGGTTGGCGTAGGGTTGATTTCGGCCTCGGCGCTGGCGTTCGAGGTGCTGGTGCTGCGCCTGCTGACGATCGTTCACTGGTACCAGTTCGCGGCAATGATCATCGGCCTGGCGCTGCTCGGATATTCGGCCGCCGGCGTGATCGCGGCGCTTGGCGGCGGGCGGGCGCAGCATGGCCGGAGGGGGCTGATGTGCGCCGCGGCGGCGGCCCAGGCGATCGCCATGCCGCTGATCGCGACCGCGGTCCAGCGGGTGCCTTTCAATGGTCTGGAGCTGGTCTGGTACCCAATCCAGGTCCTGTGGCTGGGGGTCCTGTTCGCAATTTTGGCGCTGC
>JBFGYD010000065.1:0-8844 GCA_041587615.1 Lysobacterales bacterium | reverse complement strand
TGCATGCATTCATAGCCGCTCGGTCCGGTGTACGGATACGCGGCCCAGCCGACCCGGGGCTGCTTGGCGTCCTCGAACTTGCCGCCGCGCGACAGCGATAGGAAATCCATGCCGGCGCGCGCGAACTCCACCCCGAAGTAGACCGAGTCCGGCACCCGGTTACCCCCCTCGATGCAGTCCTCGGTCAGATAGCGGCAGCCCACGACGAAGTCCTCGCGCACCGACTGACGCACCCTACGATAGACCTCGAGCGGCAGGCGCACGCGGTTTTCGCGCGCGCCGCCGTAGCCGTCGTCCCGGTCGTTGCGCGCCGACAAGAAAGACGCCATCGTGTAGGCGTGGGCGTAGTGCAACTCGACCCCGTCGAAACCGGCCTCCTGCGCCCGCACGGCGGCGTCGGCGAACAGGTCAGGCAGCACCCGCGGCAGTTCGCGGATGTGATCGAGTTCCATGTCGGTCACCCGCTCGCGATAGCCTATCGCCATCGCCTCGAAATCGCGCGGACTCAAGATCGCGCGCAGCGCCTCCTCGTCCAGGCCGCACAGATGTTCGCGGACTCGATCCTCCGGCCAGTCCTCGGCGTCCAGTTCGGCGCGGATGGCCTCGTCGATCTTCAAGTATTTGCGCAGAAATTTCTCGGGCTCGGGCCGCCGCCGGATGGTCAAGAAGTCGATCAACTGGATGAACAAGCGGGTGTGGCCGCCGCTGGCGCGCCGCACGACCTTGACGAGCTCGGCCAGCCCTTCGATGAAGCGGTCGTCGCCGATCCTCAGCAGCGGGCCCGACGGGATGTCGCGGATGCCGGTCGCCTCGACCACCAGCGCGCCCGGCCGCCCGCGCGCGAAGCGCTCGTACCACGCCAGGTTGTCCGCGGTGACGTAACCCTCCTCGGTCGCCCGCCACGGCACCATCGCCGGCACCCAGGTGCGCTGCTCCAGGCGCAGCGAGCCTAAGTCGATCGGCTGAAACAGGCGCGCCGTGGCGGCCTCTTCGCGGCTGGGCCAGGCGCCGGGTTCAGGCTGGTATTTGATCCGCTGGGGCGGTTTCCACATCCCGGGACTCGAGCTTGCGGGGCGGTAATCTACTTTAGACTTAAAGTACCTGGCCTGCCAGTTCACCGACAATCGAAATCGTCGAAGCTGATGAGCCGGTGGTCGGAAATCTTTTTAAGACCGAATGCGCGGCCCTCCATCCGGGTTTCCATGCGGCGCGAAACCACGACCCCGCCCGGTGCCAGCGGCGCGAACTCGACCCTCTGCTCCATGTCATGGATGGTGACCACGGCCGCCGGCGAGAAGGTCTCCAAATTGGTCACTTCGAAGGCCACGACCCGAGGGGACTCGGTGTCGATGGTCAATCGGCCGACGAGCGCGTGCACGATCTTCTCGTCGTCCTCGTCTTCGGCCAGCGGCTTGAATCGATAGACGGCGTGTTGCGCGTCCTGCTCCACCAGCGCGTAGCTCCCCGGCTCACCCAGGTTGGCGAAATCCACCGCGGCCGGGTGCTGGCGCTCGGCGCGCTGATCCGTCTGGCCGGCGTATTTCTTCAGGCGTCTCTTGGTCGGCGGCTCGCCGTCGACCTCCAGCAAGGTCCAGCGACCGTCGCTCGACTCGAACCGCTCGACCTGGACCTCGTCGCCATTGGTCAACGTGCGCGTGTAGTCGCAGGTCAGATCGGTGTGCATGTTTGCGAACGCGCTCTCAACCGGCGCCGGAAGTTCGGTGGCGCTCAGCCCGACGCTCAATAACACGATGGTTGCCGCCAGCTCGATCACCCGCCTTTGGACTCACCCGCGCCCATATAAGTTTCTGACCGCGGTGATTGCGATTCAAAAATTTCGGGGTATGGTGTCGCCCATGCCGACGATGCGCGAGTTACAGGATAAGTTCTCCGGCGCCGGCCGGGTGGTCTGGATCGGGCTGCGGGAGGCGCGCCGCGAGCCGCCGACGCCGGTCGGCGAGGTTCGCGCCGACCCCGACGAGGGCCTGATGGGGGATCACTATTCCGGCGGCTCGGGCCAGCGCCACGTGACGCTGATCGACTCGGCTCACCTAGAAGCGGTGGCCGGCTACCTGGGTCGCGACGCCATCGACCCCGGCCTGGTGCGGCGCAACATCGTCGTCTCCGGGCTCAATTTGCTGGCTCTCAAGGCACACAAATTCCGGATCGGCGAAGCGCTGCTGGAGTTCACCGATCCGTGCCATCCCTGCTCGCGGATGGAGGAGGGCCTGGGGCCGGGTGGCTACAACGCGATGCGCGGCCACGGCGGCATTTGCGCGCGTGTGCTCCAAGGCGGCTGGATTCGGCTCGGCGACAAGGTCAAGCCCGAGCCCGCGGTGTCGAGGGGCTGAGTACACCCCTCAAGAATCAACGCAAAGACGCGAAGGCGCAAAGACGCAAAGTTTCATCGAAAAGCGCTTGCCTCGCCCCGAATCGCAGCTCAGCCCCACAGCGCCGCTGGCGGCGGATAGAGGCGCCCTTTGTCGTAGCGGATTGCGGGATCGCGGTCCCGCGCCAGCAGCAGCGGCCCGTCCAGGTCGACGAACTCCGACAGACCCGCGATCAGCGTCGCCGGGGCCATCGCCAGCGAGGTGCCGGTCATGCAGCCGGTCATCAGGCGCAGGCCTCGCTCCCGAGCCGCCCGGGCCAGACGCAGGGCCTCGGTCAGGCCGCCGGTCTTGTCGAGCTTGATGTTGACGAACTCGTAGCGCCCCTCGACCCCGTCCAGCGATTCGACCGTGTGACAGGATTCGTCCGCGCACAGCGGCACCGGGGATTCGAAGCCCGCGAGATCCCCGTCCTCGCCGGCCGGCAGCGGCAGCTCGATCAGTTCGACCCCAAGCCGTTTCAGATCGCCGGCGATCGCGACCAGATGAGACAGGTCCCACGACTCGTTCGCATCGACGATGAAGCGCGGGTCCGGTGCCGCGCGGCGTACGGCTTGTACCCGCGCGACGTCCTCGCCGCCGCCCAGCTTGAGTTTGAGCATCGGCCAGGCGCGGTAGCCGGCGGCCTGCTCGGCCATCGCCGCCGGCGTATCCAGGGAAATCGTGTAGACGGTGGTCAGTACCCGGGGCGGGTCCAGGCCCGCCAGTTGCCACGCGGGCGTGCCGCCGCGCTTGGCCTCCAGGTCCCACAGCGCGCAGTCCACCGCGTTGCGCGCCGCGCCGGCCGGCAGCAGCTCCTGAAGGCTCTGCCGGCTCAGTCCCTTGCGCAGCAGGTCGCGCAAGCCGTTGATCTGGGCCAGCACGGAGTCCAGGGTCTCGCCGTAGTGGTCCTGGGGCTCGCATTCCCCATGACCGTGGAACTCTCCGTCACGAAGTTCGACCACGACTTGCCGGGAAACGGTCTGCGGGCCGCGCGCGATCGTGAAGACTCCGGCGACCGGCCAGTCTTCCTGACGGACCTCGAGTTTCATGTCCACGCCTCCAGCAAATCCGCCAGCCGCCCGACCCCGGTGCGGACCGGGTCGACGCACGGCAGCTTCAAATCATCCTCGAGCTCCGCGAGGTACGCGCTCGCCTCCGCCGAACCCAACGTCGACGTGTTCACGCTCATCCCGATCAAGCGCGCGTCCGGGTTGGTCAGGCGCGCCGCCCTCGTGTTCTCGTCGATGCAGACCGCAAACGGCTGGATCGGATAGTCCTCGTAGCCGACCACGCGCCGTCGGCTGGCGTCGTGGCACAGCACCAACGCATCCGGCTGACTGCCGTGGATCAGGCTCAGGGTCACGCCGGCGTAGGCGGGATGGAAGATCGAGCCCTGCCCCTCGATCAGGTCCCAGTGATCCGGCTCGTTGGCCGGGGACAGCCACTCGGCGGCGCCGGCGACGAAATCCGACACCACCGCGTCCACCGACACGCCGCGGCCGGCGATGAAGATACCGGTCTGCCCGGTCGCCCTGAAGTCCGCGTCGCGGCCCCGGCGGCGCAGCTCACGCTCCAGCGCCAGCGCGGTGAACATCTTGCCGACCTCGCAGTCGGTACCCACCGTCAGCAGGCGTCGGCCCGGCCGCCGCTTGCCGCTGGCGACGGCGAAATTCCGATCCGGATGGCGCACGTCGAACAGTGTGCGGCCGTGCGCTTTGGCCGCCGACGCGATCTCCGCGACGCCGGCGATGCGGGTGTGCAGACCCGCCGCCACGTCCAGACCGGCCTGCAGGGCTTCGACGATGAGCGCTGTCCAGGCCTCAGGAAGCTGTCCGCCGTGCGGCGCGACCCCGATCAGCAGCGTTTTGACCCCCCGGGCGGCGGCCTGCTCGGGCGACAGATCGGGTAAATTCAAGTCGACCGAACCTCCCGGCATGCGAAGCTGTCCCGCGCACAGCTCCGGGCGCCAGTAGGCGACACCGGTCGCGGTCTTGGCCTGATCGCCGTCGCCCAGAAACAGCAGGTACGGGGGCCGGATCGGCAATTCGGTCAGCCCGCCGCTGTCGCCCAGCGCGACAACCGAGCCCGCCTCAGCGTCAGGGGCACGGCGTGGCCAGAATGTGTCCCGGCGGACCGACGAAGTCGGTGAATGTGCAACCGAACTCGGGGTCGGCGACCGCCGCCGGGTCCAGGAAATCGTCGCCGGCCGGCTTGATGCCCAGCTCCACCCAGGTCACCAGGTCCACGAACGCGGTGACCAATTCGGTGCCGGTGAACCCGCAGTGGCCGACCCCGCGGATTGCCCGCTGGACCAGCAGGTCGGCGTTGCCACGCGCGGCCACGCGGCCGGCGTAGACGATCTCGTTATGCACCGGCACGAACAGGTCACCGAGGTTGTGCAGCGTCAGCACCGGGATCGTGATGTCTCCCGTCGTCACCGGCACCTGCGCCAGTCCATTGCGGTTGCGCGCCTGCGGGTCCGCCGCGCGGCGGAACACGGCGGCGTTGAAGGCCGCCTCGTCGACGCTCAGCGCCGGATCGGTGTCGAACTGGTAGATCACCTCGGCGTTATCCACGACGACCCCGGGCGAGCGCACCAGCGTCCCGTCCCCGGTGCCCAGGTCGAACAAGAAATTGCCGGGACCGCTGATGAAGCTCGGAAAGACGTTCCAGAAAAACCAGGCCTCGTCGAAGTTGGGCCGCACCCCGCCGGAGCGCAGCTCGGTCAGTGCCTTGAGCTGCTCCCCGCCGGTGTTCAGAAACACAGGCCAGCCGCTGGGAAAGGCCTCCAGGCTGGCCTTGATCGCCGGCACGGTGCCCAACAGGTACGGCAGCGTGTCGACCGGGAAGGTCGAAAAGCCGGTGCCGAGCTGCTGGGCGGCGATGTTGAAATCGAAGAAATAATCGAACAGCTCGAAGTCGCCGAGCACGCCACACACCGGCATCGCGCCGTCGTAGGTGTTGCGGTACTGCTCGACGGCTACTGCCGTGATGTGGCCGCCCATCGAGGCGCCGGTCAGATAGATCCGGTCCGGCTTGGCCACCACGCCGTTGAAGAACCGGGTCAGGGCGTGAGTGTCCTGAACCCCGGTGGCGACGTCATAGTCGTTGCGGCGCTAGCTGGACGCGGCCCACGCATAGCCGCTGGCGATCAGGAATTCGCGCAGCGGATGATTGTCGACGGTGAGTTCGAGCGAACCGGATTCGCGGAACCCGTGGGCCCACATCACCAGATCGCCGTTCCAGCCCGCCGGGACCTCGATCCGGTAGCCGGCGCCCTTGTGCACGCCCCAGTACGCGTCGGCGCCTGGCAACGGCGCAAACGGAAGCTTGGTTTCGTCGACAAAATAACCGGGCGGTGGGCCGCCGACGGCGGTGCCGGCGAACAACAGGCTCACAACCATCAGGCAACGCGCGCGCCGCGTCACTGAGTCACGATCAAACATAGCAACCCCCTGTGTCGTTTTCAGGGGTCTGCGGCCCCTGGTTTCGCTTTGTGCAGCGATGGGAAACGACGCCGACACCGGGTCGGCGCGAGGGTCGATTATACCAGCCGCGAAGGCCACCTCATGAACAGGCCATGCCGATCGCCTCGACAGGCCGATGATCGGTGCCGCAACAGCCGCCCAGGACCGCGATGTCAGGAAATTTCGTCCGGATCGCCGCGTATTGGGCACCCGGTTCCGCCGGGTTGCCCTCGTCCAAATGCTCGGCCCGTCGCTTTGCTCGGGCAACGGCGATCGCGCCTGCCGTCGCCGCTAGTGAAACTCCTGCGAGATGCGGGCTAGAATTGCCGCCGCAACGCCACGACGGCGCGCTGGTCGCGTCGTCCCCTCAAACAGGCGCGAGTGAACGTCCAGTGAACGTCAATATCGTCAAAGACAAAATCGTCATGGCAGAGGATTTCTTCGAGCCGCCCGCGTACCAGCGGATCGCGGCCGAGATCGAACAGCTCCGCCCCCGGATCGAGCCGACCTATCACGGCATGGACGTGGTCCTTTACCGGGCCGTGCTGGACGAGATCTACCCGGAGCGCAAAAAGTCCTTCATTCTGCAGGCGATGGAGTCCCAGCTCTACTGCCAGCCGATCCTCGACCAGGCGGCCCGGATCCACGACCTGTGCTACACGCTGTTGAACAAGCAGCACAAGTACACCACCACGCTGACCGAGATGCGCGGCGACACCGACTATCGCACCCATACCGATACCGGCGACGGGGTCGGGTGGACCCAGATCTTCATGTCCTGGATCTGGTACTACAACCCGCGCCCGCAGGCGTTCACCGGCGGCGAGCTGATCGTCGAGGACCTTGACCTGACCGTGACGCCCAAGGACAACCGCTTCGTGCTGCTGCCGGCCTACCTTCGCCATCGCATCGTCCCGGCCGTTTACTCCGAGGAGGGCTATTACCGCACCACGCTCAATGGCTTCCTGATGGTCGCTCCGCCGGCGCCTCCGCCGCCGGCGAAACCGGACAAGGTGAGTCCGCCTCGTTGGGGTTAGCTAGATGCCGACCGAGTGACGGTGTCGTCACGGTGCTGGTGCTGCGCATCGCGCACCGTCGCCGGATCTATCGCTGACCGCTCACCGACTCCAGCTCGCGCAGCGCGCGCGAGATCTCAACCGGGTATGGCGGTGCGCCGTCCAATTGGCGCAGCTCCGCCGGGAGGGACGCGAGTTGCTTGGCAGCGCGGCGGCGTGATTCGACCAGCGGCTCCGGGGCGGCAAGCCTGTCTCCTGCCCGCATGACCTGCTTGAGCAACTGCTCGCCCGGCTGCACGTCGTCTTCGAGGGTGACGAGATCGCCCCCCATGACGCCGTCCGCGTAGCGGCGATACACCTGCTTGCGTCCGGGCAGGGTCGCTTTGCCTTCGGAGCGCTTGTGGCGCGGCCGCCCGGCGTATTCGACCAGCTTGTAGGCGCAATCCAGATATGGCGCATCGGCCGAGGTGTCCAGCCGGGTGCCGATGCCGAAGCCGTCGATCGGGGCACCCTTTGCCAGCAGTTCGGCGAGCGTGTGCTCGTCGAGACCGCCGCTGGAAAAGATCGTGGTGTCGGTCAGTCCTCCCTCGTCCAGGATCCGGCGAACCCGGCGCGCGTGTTCGGCCAGATCGCCGCTGTCCAGGCGCACTCCCTTGATCGCGATTCCCCGTTTCGCGAGGCGGGGCGCCAGCGCCACCACCTTATGTGCCGCGGCCTCGGTGTCGTAGGTATCGATCAGCAGCACGACGTTGTCCGGCTGGGCGCCCGAGAAATGCGCAAACGCCTCGGCCTCGTCGTCATGGGCCTGGATGAAGGAGTGCGCCATCGTGCCAAAGATCGGAATGTCGAAGCGCTTCTCGGCCAGCACCGTCGCGGTGCCGCCGAATCCCGCCAGGTAGCTGGCGCGGGCCGCGAGCAGACCGGCTTCGGCGCCGTGGGCGCGGCGCAGCCCGAAGTCCACCAGCAGCTTGTTCGGCGCGGCCAGCACGCAGCGCGCCGCCTTGGAAGCGATCAGGGTCTGGAACTGCAGCAGGTTGATCAGCCGCGATTCGACGAACTGGGCCTGATCGATCGGCGCGCTGACCCGCAGAATCGGCTCGTTTTCGAAAAACACCGTGCCCTCGGGCATCGCGTGTACGTCCCCGGCGAAACGCAGCGTGGCCAGGTGGTCCAGGAATTCCGGGCTGAAGCGGCCGGTGCCGGCAAGCCACGCAATGTCCTCGCCGGTGAACTGAACCCCGCTCAGGTACTCGAGCGCCTGCTCCAGGCCCGCGGCGAGCAGGAAGCCGCGCTGTGGCGGCAGGCGACGCACGAAAAACTCGAACACCGCGGTCTCGCGCATGCCCTGGGCGAAATAGCCCTCGAGCATCGTGAGCATGTACAGATCGGTGAGCAGCGCGGAGCCATTCACACGACACGCCCGTCGGCGGCTACGGGATGGGCCCCAAGACGCTTCATCTCCGCTTCGGCCCGGTCTCCGTCACCCGGCTTGACGTTGACCGCGCGGATCGCAGCCAACAACAACAGGACCGCGAAGCCCTCGGCCAGCGCATCGCGCACCGTATTGAGCACGCAGTAGTCGGTGGCCAGGCCACCGACGAACAGGCGCTCCACCCCCTGCGTGCGCAGCCGCCGGGTCAGATCGGTGCCCTCGAAGCCGGAGTAGGCGTCCTTGTCCGGGCTGGTCGCCTTGGCAACGACGACCGTCTTGGCTGGCAGCTCGAGGGCGGTGGCAAACTCGGCCCCAGGGCTCCCGGCCACGCAGTGCGGCGGCCAGATCCCGCCCTGAGCGTCAAATGAGCAGTGGTCCGGCGGATGCCAGTCGCGGGTGGCATAGATCGGCAGATCGCGGGCCTTGAAGTCTTCGATCCATCGGTTCAACACCGGGATCACCTGATCGCCGTCGGCGACGGCCTTCTCCACCGCGGCCTCGACCGCGGCTCGCTCCGCCAGCATCCCGACCCTGGCGAACAGGTGCAGCACGCCGAGACC